>NZ_JAUBTL010000022.1:0-97072 GCF_036702475.1 Microcoleus sp. D2_18a_B4 | reverse complement strand
TGACTAATGACTAATGACTAATGACTAATGACTAATGACTAATGACTAATAACTAATGACTAATGACTAATGACTAACTTTTAAAACTTCAACGAATTCGCCCGGTACAATCCAGGTGTCCCCTGGTGGCAAAACTGCTAAACCACTCGTATTTGCGAGGTTAATTAAATTCGCTGAATTTTGGCTGCCGCTAGCAGGTTCAAATTCCCAGACTCCCGCAACTAAATGCAGTTTACCCCAAACATAAGTTTCGCGCCGGCCAGGCGATCGCAATTCAGCATTACACCTAGCTTTGAGAAACTCCGGCCCCCAAGCATCCGGGGCCAGCCCAGACATCTTTCTCAAAGCAGGCACAACAAACCGCCAACAGCAGACTAAAGCCGAAACCGGATTTCCCGGCAAACCAAAATAGAGACAATCCGAATTTTTTTCACCTCCTTTAAACCCAGCAACCGTTAAAGGTTTCCCCGGCTTAATCGCCACAGAACTAATGTGAACTTTTCCTCCCAAATCCGCCAAAATTTTCTCGACATAATCGTAGTCTCCTACCGAGACGCCGCCCGTAGAAAGCACCACATCCGCCGTAGCAACAGCCCCCGATATCGCCTTATTTAACGCATCTTCATTATCAGGAACAATGCCCAATCGAATCGGTTCAAATCCCATCTGCGCCAACAAAACTGTCAAAGCATACTGATTCGAGTCTACCAGTTTCCCCGGTGCCAAAGGTTCGTCAGGCGATACCAATTCGTCACCCGTAGAAAAAATTGCCACCCGCAGCCGCCGATAAACTGGAACTTGAATGCACTGGGCAGTTGCTAACACTGCCATTTCTGGGGCGTTGATAACTGTACCCGGAGTTAGCAAAGTTGTTCCTGCTTGATAAAAAGCGCCTTTGTGCCTGACGAATGCTTGCGGTTTCTCAGGAGAAACTAAGATAAAAATACGATCGCCCTCACGCCTTGTTTCTTCCTGCATTACCACCGTATCAGCACCCGCTGGCATTATAGCACCTGTAAAAATCCGCGCCGCTTGCCCCGATTCGACGGTATTTTGAGGCCGATATCCCGCTGGAATCTCTTCTACTACTTCGAGTACCGCTGGTTTTTCGGCGCTACAATTTTCCACATCCGCAAACCGCACCGCGTACCCATCCATTGCTGAATTATCCCAATAAGGAAAATCCAGAGAACCAGTGACGGGGGCCGCCAAAATGCGCCCCGATGCTGCCAGCAAGTCTACAGTTTCTACATCCCCCTGACTGTCGAGGGGTTGCGCCAAATTTAGAACGATCGATTCTGCTTCTTTCACTGACAGCATGACTGTCTCCTTGTTTTGATAACACTCATAATTAAGTTTAGCAAAATATCCAGAGATATTGGTGATATAATTTTTTTTGATTTGGGCAGTAAACCTAATTTTGGGGATTAATTGCTTATGACTATTTCTCGCTTTGTTGTTCGCCTCAATTGTTTCTCCTTATTATTGGTGGCGATACTGATATTTTTCACTCAACTTTCAGGGTTAAAAATCAGCGATTTATTCTTGCCACCTTATTCTTATCCCCATCCCAATGTCGCCTTGTTAACTCGGAGTTTCCAAATTTTATGTTCTGTACCCGTCATTGTTTGTACTTTCACCTATGGATTAGCTCAAAGTATTCAAGCGCGCACTTCAGAAAATCGATTTATTCTGTTTTCTGCTTTATTAACAGGTGGATTTTTACTAAATGAAATTTACAGAATTCATATATATATGGTGACCTGGGGAATTCCTAAGCTAGGAGTAAGTCTTTTATACGCCGTGGTTTTGTCCTCCTACGGATGGTTTTTTCGGCGAGAACTACAGTTAACTCCCTACCAAATATTGTTAGCGGGTGTAGGCTTGTTGTTTTTTGCGATCGGCGTGGATTCCCTACATATAAAAAACAAAATATTCTCCAGTTTACTAGAGGGAGTACCTAAATTGCTTAGCGAAATTAACATTGCATTTTATTATTGGTATGTCTGTAAGTGTTTCCTCCAAAAAGCGTTTGATAAAACTATTAATAGCTAGTTCTAACGATGTGATATAATGAGCAAAAGTGCATAAAAACATATCCATTAAATCCTCTTAACCCTTAATAATATTTACAGCATCTGCATCGCTCGGCATTGAGCCGCCTTCATATACATAATCTGGCTTAAAAATCCCAACGCATCCTGATAAAATACCATGATAGCAGTTACCATTAACTTCAACTCGATCGCCAAAATAACCGACGACCAATTTTATCAACTGTGCCGCGAAAACCCCGATGTCAAATTTGAACGCAACGCCAAAGGAGAAATAATCGTCATGCCACCCACAGGAGGAGAAACCGGAAATTACAATTCAGAAATTAATGCGGATTTTGTCATTTGGAATCGACAAACTAAACTGGGAATTTGTTTCGATTCTTCAACTTGCTTCAAACTGCCCAGCGGTGCAAACCGTTCTCCCGATGTCTCTTGGATTGAAAAATCAAGATGGGATGCACTCACTCCCGAACAAAAACAAAAATTTCCTCCCATTGCCCCGGATTTTGTCTTAGAGTTAATGTCGCCGACAGACAGCCTCAAAGATACTCAAGGCAAAATGCAAGAATACATGGATAACCAAGTAAAATTAGGCTGGTTAATCAACCGCAAAACCCGGAGAGTCGAAATCTATCGCCAAGGACAAGAAATAGAAGTTTTGGAATGTCCAACAGAACTTTCAGGAGAAGATGTTCTGCCCGGTTTCGTGCTAAACTTGAAAACACTGTGGCAATAATTAGACATCCTGCATCTATCAGCGTTTATTTGCGTTCATCTGCGGTTAAAAAAAAATCTCATGGAAACCAATACAGAAACTACTGCAC
Organism: Microcoleus sp. D2_18a_B4; assembly: GCF_036702475.1. Lineage (NCBI taxonomy): Bacteria > Bacillati > Cyanobacteriota > Cyanophyceae > Oscillatoriales > Microcoleaceae > Microcoleus > Microcoleus sp. D2_18a_B4. The sequence goes on along the minus strand of NZ_JAUBTL010000022.1, from coordinate 94,191 downwards.
CCACTGGCTTAACAGCGGAACAACACAAACAGAAAATGCAGCGCCGCCAAGAAGTGCAATCACAGCGAATCGCTAACTCTTCCAAAGAAAAAGGTTTAATTATAGTCAATACGGGTAACGGTAAAGGCAAAACCACGGCTGCCTTGGGAATGGTTGTGCGATCGCTCGGTCACGGATACCGCGTCGCCATAGTACAATTTATCAAAGGCGCCTGGGAACCCGCAGAAAAAGCCGTTTTTCAACTCTGGGAAAAACAGCTAGAATTCCACGCAATGGGAGAAGGCTTTACCTGGGACACGCAAGACCGCGATCGAGATATCGAAACAGCTCAAAAAGCCTGGGAAAAATCTTTAACTTTTATCTGCAATCCTGAATTTAAATTAGTTCTTCTAGATGAAGTCAATATAGCATTAAAACTAGGTTATTTGCAAGTCGAGCAAGTGCTTTCCGGGTTAGACCAAAAACCAGAAGAAACCCACATTATTTTAACAGGCCGAGGCGCCCCGCCAGCGCTAATTGAGCGGGCAGACTTGGTGACAGAAATGACTTTAGTTAAGCATCCATTCCGAGAACAAGGCATTAAAGCTCAAGCAGGTATTGAGTATTAAAGTTGTTGGTCTTCAAAAGTTTAGTCCTAATTAGCTAAAAGCTGATTGGGAATGGACTGATATTATGTCCGGTCGATTACCCCTAATACGGTAGGGGCGGGTTCACGAAAAATATCTGCCAATAATTGACAATCTCAAAAACCCGCCCTTTTAATCGCGGTAACTCGATCGGACATGATATGAAGCCCTGACTACAAACCGTATTTATGTTGTTTCTCGTCAGGACTTTTTACCCAATCTAAAATCTACAATCTAAAATCTAAAATCCCTCTATGCTGGCAACATTAAAGTAAAAGTTGACCCCTTGCCAAACTCGCTATTGACAGTAATTTCTCCCCCCAGCATCTGAGAGTATTTCTGCGCTATTGCCAAGCCCAAACCCGTACCTCCGTACTTGCGGGTAGTCGAAGCATCCGCTTGCGTAAAAGGTTGAAATAACTTTTGTAGCTGTTCAGGAGTTATCCCAATTCCCGTATCAGTACACTTAAAAATTAACCGTTCAGAACCCGAACTATTCTCGTCATTTTTAATTCTTTCAACGCTGAGTGTAACTGTTCCTTTATGAGTAAACTTAGCTGCATTACTGAGCAAATTAAACAAAATCTGAGTAAACTTAATTTTATCTGAATACAATTCGCCAAGATTATTAGGACACTCCACATTCAGGCGATTAGTGTTTCGCAAAAATAGCGGTGCAACAGTTTTAGCTACATCTTGAACTGCCTCCGACACGTCAAAAGTTTCTAATTCAAGTTCCGCGTGACCCGCTTCAATCTTCGACAAGTCGAGAATATCATTAATTAAGGAAAGTAAAATCTGGCCTGAATTGTGAATTCTCTCCAAATCCGACACAAAAGTTTCTTCGCCCAAATCTAAAGCCTCTTCTTGCAGGATCTCGCTGTAACCGATAATCGCATTCAGAGGAGTTCGCAGTTCGTGGCTCATGTTAGCCAAAAACTGACTTTTAGCCAAACTAGCTGCTTCTGCGGCTTCCTTGGCTTTGTACATTTCTGCCTCGGCTTGCAAGCGGTCGGTCACGTCGTGAGCCAGCACTAATTCAGCATTTCTGCTATCAAATACCAGAGCATAAGAAGTAATTTCTACATCAATAATTGTTCCGTCTTTTTTCTGATGCTGCCACACACCTGCAAACTCAATATCGGCATCTACGGGGGATTTATTTTCTAGCATTCTCGGCAGATATTGGGAGGGACGAATGTCCGCAACGGTCATGTTGAGAAATTCGTCGCGAGTGTAGCCGTAATGTTCGACAGCAGCGTGATTGACGGCTATAAATTCTAGAGTTTCTAAATCGTAAACCCACATCGGATGGGGGTTATTTTTAAACAAAAGTCTGTAGCGTTCTTCCGAGGCTCGCAGTTCGGCTTCGGCTTGCTTGCGCTCGGTAATGTCGCGGACAACCGTGCAAATAATCTCGCGGCCGCCGTAGGAAATCACGCTCCCGCTTACTTCCACGTCCACGCAGGAACCGTCTCGGCGGCGGTAGAGAACTTCGCCAATTCTGAATTTTTTGTCCGCCAGCAGCAACTCAATATTGTTGTCAATTAGGTCTTTAGAGTAAGCGATGATATCGTAAATAGTCAGTTGCGAAATCGCATCAAGACTGTAATCGAGCAAGTTTCTAAACGCTGTATTGGCTTCCAACAGGCGTTTGGTTTGAGCGTCCCACAGGAATATACAATCTGTAGCTTGCTCCACTACGGCTCGGTAGCGCGCTTTTTCCTCAACTTGTTCGCTTTCGGCTTGGGCGATCGCACTCAACATTCCGTTGATAGTATGGGCAAGGTCGGACAACTCATCTTCGCCCGTCACCGGCAGTCGCACCGACAGGTCTTGGCTGCTGCTGACGTGGTTCACTGCTTTCGCCAAACTGCTCAACCGAGACAGCACCAGACGCTCTAGCAGCAGCAGAGTGCAGCCGATCAACCCAACTCCCGCTAACGCTACAGACCCTAGCAGGTACAGCAAACTAATTTGACCTTGCCGGTATATTTCTCTGGGGATATCCACCCGCAATAGCAGCGCAGGTTGGTTGTAAATATCCGGGATCAAAGCGTAACCCGCGATCGACTCTTCGCTTAAAGGACGTACCAAAATCGGTTTTTTTTCCGACAGTTTCTCCCGCACTTGCTGAAAGTCTGCAGGCAACCGAGCCTCATTAACGCTGTGTACGATTAGCGGCAAGCGGGTAATTTTAGAAATCTTTGCAATGCCTGCACCATCCAAATTGCGCCCGAATATCAGCGTACCTCGGATCGGGCCGGTGCTTTTAGTCGTGAGAATAGGCCGGGAAGTAATCAGTATTGGCCCTGACGGTAGCTGCAGGATACCAGCGAGGCTGCTTTTGGGGTTGGGGTGCTGCAACAGCGGGTCGCTGAGAGAAATGCGCCGTTTTAATGCTTCTGGAACAGGCGTTAGTTTCAGCTTTTCGCTGTCGAAACCTGTACCGTAAACTATTTTGCCAGAAGTATTGACAAATACGGCTATATTAACTCTCAAATTAGCCAGCGCTTGTGGAACTAAATTGGAGACAATGAATTCTGAGTTGCCGTTTTGGATAAAATCGTAGGTGTCGTCCCAGGCTGACCAGTCGGCAAAGCGCGAGTTGAAGTCGTCGGCAGTTTGCCCGAACACGCTGAGCACTCCCTTGACAACCTGTGTGGCTTCTTGTTCCTCTGCTTTGATCAGGCTGCCCAAGAGGATGCTTGAGGAGGCGACATACAGAATGCTAGTCAGTCCAGCGATGGTAATGCCAATTATCGATAGTGTTTTCCGACGCAGTTTCATCTTGCCATGTGTGTTGTGTCCGTCCGAAATCTCAACTCAGGAGCAATTTTACTACTGTTTCCTGAAGCCTGACTGAAAGCAATTTGGTCCGGGGGCCCCCGATGTATCAGTGGGGTTGCTTTCTTCAATTCTAAAATCTCAAATCTCAAATCTAAAATCTAAAATCGATAATTCTCAACTCAGGAGCAATTTTACTACTGTTTCCTGAACCCTGACCGAAAGCAATTTAGTCCGGGGGCCCCCGATGTATCAGTGGGGTTGCTTTCTTCAATTCTAAAATCTCAAATCTAAAATCTAAAATCGATTGACTGGTGGCGCAGCGCGTGTTTCCTACTTTTCCCACACCTGCTCTTTGTGAGATTCTTTGCAAATACCCAAGATGCGCCGATCGTTCTCGCTGATGATGGAAATTGGGTAATACTGTTGCAGGTTTACGGAGTAGGGAGAGCGACTGCCGTCGTAAGTGTCCACTACTGTTAAATTTAACTGAGTTCGATCGCCCGTGCCGTAAAAACAGTAAAAAGCAGACCGAGGCAGGTAAAAAGCGCCGACTACCTTACTCTGCCGCATTTCAAATACAAAATATTCTTGTTTAATTTCCTCTGGCTGGCTCGACTGACCGTAGAGGTAAATGCCATCTGCTAAACCTGTGCTAGCTGTATCTGGCGGAGGATTTGGCGGGGATTGCGAGCTTAAAACGCCGGATTTGATGTCCGAGTCGTGTGCCCGCCGTGCGGGGAATGCGATGCTGAAGTTACCGGGCGAGAGAGCAAGCACGATCGCGATCGCTTCTAAACTTCCTGTCAATATCAAATAAGTCAAAACCACTCCAGACCCCAAAATTTAAAATAGCTGGTTCCAAGCGCCTCTTGTACCATTTTCACAAAGATCGTAGAGAAACCGGGTATTTGCCTTAATGTTGGCTATTAACTTGAAGGAACGATCGCCCGCCCGGTTCCTGAACTTAAATCTAAGATTAGTTTTGACCAATTTTGCGTCCCCCCCGATCGGGCGATCGACCCGTCAAATAATACCATTTTAGATTTTAAATTTTAGATTAAAGAATTGAATAATTTGGCGTGACCTATTCCATAAGGGTTTAGAGCACGGGCCTACATTTCCCTTCTCTTTTTTAACTGGTATAAAAGTATCCTTCCCAGCCGCGCCCACACGAAAAAAAAGTTGAGATTTTGGGAAAAATCTCAACTTTTTTAGTGACTAACTAGCCAAGTATTCTCGGACTTGAGATTGGCGGCGGCGCAGGTGGGCGAGGGCTTGATGTTCTAGCTGCCGCACCCGTTCCCGGCTGAGATTTAACCGTTCTCCGACTTTCGCCAGAGACATTTCGGTGCCGTCTTCCAAACCGAAGCGCAGAATTATTACATCTCGCTGCTGGGGGGTAAGTTCTGATATCAAAGTATCGAGGTCTTGCCGCAGCAATTCCGAGGTAATGTAGTTTTCTGGAGATGCCGTTTCGTCTTCTAAGAGTTCTTGCAGTTCGGTATCTTGGTTGTCTCCTACCCGCAAGTCCAAAGAAACTGGATGTCTTGCCATCAGCAGGTATTCCCGAATTTGGGAAGGGTGCAGTTCGAGGGCAGTGGCAATTTCGGCAGGGGAGGGAGACCGGCCCAACTGCTGCGTGAGTTCCCGCTGCACTTTTTTGATTTTGTTGAGTTTTTCGGTGATGTGAATTGGCAATCGAATTGTGCGGGCGTGTTGGGCGATCGCGCGGGTAATTGCTTGCCGAATCCACCAGTAGGCATAGGTAGAAAATTTGTATCCCCGCATCGGGTCAAATTTTTCGACTCCTCGTTCTAAACCGAGGGTGCCTTCTTGAATTAAATCCAAGAATTCCATATTGCGTTTCTGGTATTTTTTGGCGATCGCCACTACTAGCCGCAAATTCGCTTCAATCATCTTTTGCTTAGCCCGCCGCCCTATGTGTAAGATGCGGCTAAGTTCAGGTTCGGTCAACTCCATTTCGGCAGCCCACTCTTGATCTGTCAGATCCCGCTGCCATTCTTTAGCAAGTGCTTGTTTTGCTTCGATTAATTTCATCATTTGCTGCACTTGCTTCCCGAAAACAATTTCTTCTTCTCGGGTTAGCAGGGGTACGCGACCGATCTCGTGCAGATAGGCACGAACCGTATCCGTTGAGGAGTATGGCCGGCTGCCCATGCGATCGGCTTTCACTGTTTTGTTTTTGGGGGTTGTGGTGGACATGGGTGAGTATTGCACTCCTTGTAACAACAGATAAAAAGTTGGTGATACCCTGTCCCACTTTTGCAAGTGGGATAAAGACTGCGACAAAGGGGATGTTTCCCCTCTTGTTTATCGGTGACGATCGGTAGAAGCTTTTTGTTTGGGATTACTTTTGTGCTTGATTTCCAGTAATCGCCGTCGATTTTCGGTAGTTCGCTAGCTTTAACGGCTAGTTCAAGGCGAAGTGGAGCAAGAGTTTAGTTTTCTCAATATTATTCCCAATTTTGAGGATCGTAAAGAGTAAAAACCTCTGTCTTAAGGTCAAGATTCTACATTTTTCCTTAAGGTTTTGAATTCCCTGTTAGTTTTAACTGCAACTCAACTTCACAATACTCATGCAAACAGACTCATGCTATTCGAGGGCTTTGTTTTGCTCTCTGTTCCATCATCGCTTGAAATTTTCTCGCTGCCTAGATGGTGGGATGCGAGATAACCGAACTCGATCGCCCTATTAAATGCGAGTAACTGTTTAAAATATTTATTGACATTTTTATTTAAATATGCTAATCAAATTCGGCTACGAGTAACCACAAGGTGTATAAAGGCTGGCTGTTGCCCTGTTTGACTTTCATTGTGCCCCTAGGCTCCATCATCTCCATCATGTTTAAGCTTAAGCAAATTTTGGGCACTTAGGGATGAGGGGTGAGGGGGTGAAAGGGGAAAAGCTTCTGACTCAAAGCTGGGGCCTAAGTTTTTTGACGTTCGATCGCAATTTTTCGTTTATAACTGAGGCAAAAATCAGATATTTCTGTCATTGCCAGCGATCGCCAATTGTTCGTCAAGACTAATTTACAGTAACATTTGCCTAAGTTCTGTAATGAATCTAGCAGTTGTCAATCTAAAACCCCAAATCCATTTTAGCAGATTCTGCCTCGGCAAATACTTGTTCATCCGGCATTTCTTGCCAGTCAATATCCCCAATTTCTCTGTAGAATTGCTCGTCATAGGCGCGAGTTTGCACGACGACGGGCATCGGTACGGCGTGCCCCAAAACTAATGCTTGCTGTTTGGAGTCGAGTTTTGCCAAAACTGAACGCAAACTCTGCCCTCCCGAAACGCCGGTAAAAATAGCATCGATGTCTTTATCGTCGTTTAGCAAAGCTGTGATCCGCGTTCCGACTTGCGACATGACTTCGCCGTCGATGCCGGAGGGACGCTGGTCTACAATCAGCAGGGTGACAAAGTATTTTCGCATTTCTCTGGCGATCGTACCGAAAATAGTCGATCGCACGATCGCCGGATCGAGAAAGCGGTGAGCTTCTTCAATGGTAATCACCAATGGCTGCGGGCGATCGCACGGATTTTTGCTCTGCAAAAACTTCTCCGCCTTCCGCACGTAAGATCCGTGAATGCGGCGAGTAATTACGTTTGCTGCTAACATATAGGACAGCAAATCCGAGTGCGAACCGAACTCAATTACTACATTCTTCCCCCCATCCAAACACTGCAAAACTTCACTTACATAATTTTTCGGACAGCGTTTCCGAATGTATTTCAAATCGTTTAAACGCTCTAATTTTCGCTGCAAAGCCATAATCGAAGATTTATTTCCCCGCTTCTCTTCGCAAAACATTGAAATATCTTCATTGCTCATTTCCAGCAACTTATTGATCCAACTGCTGCCCAACTCGTTTCGCAAAATTATTGCATTTTCGATACTAGCTTCCGACAAATTTAACTCGCGTTGTACCAGCGCGATGTCTTCCACTTCTATTTCATCGAAACTCAAAAATAATTCTTGAGCGTCGCGGACTCCCCGGCGTTTTGTCGATTCTGGATCGAGGGTATAAATCTGAATTTTATCGGGAAACAACTGCCGCAAACCTTTAACAGTGCTGAACTGTTTCCCTTCCGAAACTGCTTCCCACCCGTACTCCGAGTGCATATCAAAAATTAAATTAACCGCAGCTTGCTTGCGAATAATTCCCGACAATAGCAAGCGCGTCAGAAAAGATTTTCCCGTTCCCGACTTGCCAAAAACTCCGTTGCTGCGTTCCACAAATCGGTCTAAATCCAAGCACACAGCAACGTCCATGTCAATCGGTTTGCCGATCGCAAAATTGCGGCGATACGGGTCATCTTCCCAGCCAAAAACTGCCCGAAAATCACTTTCTTTGGCATCAAACACCTGGGAAAAGTGGCTGGGAATAGTTTTGACAGGTAGCAACTCAATATCCGCGCCCGTTTGTGACTCAAAAGAAGCCAAATTTCCTAACGCCAACTTGTTCTCGCGAACTCCGCCGTTTTTCCTCGGGTCGAAAATTGCCTGCTGTTTTTCTCGTTCTGCAGTCAACATCAACATCGGCGACAGTTCGATCGTACCGTAGGTGCTGCTACCGGCTAGCACTGCGAGCAGAAAATCGTCGTCGGGATTGGGAGGATTCGATAAAATGCGGGCGCTAGAAGTTCCGAGAGACACGTCGGTGAGCATACAGAAAAAGTGCGATCGCACCCCCCGCACTACTAGAAATTTCCCCACCCTCATATCTTCCACCGAAACATCGGCGTGCAGTCGCACTTCTAATCCCTTGCTCAGGGAACCTTGAATAACAGAGCCTAACGGTCGATCCATTTTAGATTTTAGATTTTAGATTTTAGATTGTTAATAATCGAGCAATTTTCGAGCGGAGATTTTTTATTGTAGATTTTCGATTGTTAACAGTCAACTAATTACCATTCCGATTCTAATGGCAATTCAAAAAAACTCGGACTCAGATCTATATCGGTCAAATCCGTTTCGCTCAAATAAGCGTCAGTCAAAAATACCCCTTTTAAACTTGCGCCTTTGAGGTTAGTACCTTTCAGGTTAGCACCTCTGAGATTAACTCGGAATAAATGAGCATCGCTCAAATCGGCCTCAGTTAAATCTGCTCCCTCCAAATTTACTCTCATCAAATCTGCTTTTCGGAGATCGGCTTCGTTTAACTTCGCGCCGCTGAGGTCAGCTTTTGTCAAGTCTACACCTCTCAAGTCGGCCCCGCTCAAGTTCGCGAACAGCAAAGTAGCTCCGGTGAAATCTGTCTCCCTCAAATCGGCATCCCTTAAATTAGCGCCGCTGAGGTCAGCCCTTGTTAAGTCTACACCCCGAAGGTCAGCAGAACTCAAGTTTACTTGGTGTAAAATTGCGCCGCTTAAATCGGCTCCTCTTAAATCAGTTCCCTCCAAGTTTGCACCTTTGAGGTAAGCTTTTTTTAAGCTAGCTCTGCTGAGGTCTACATTTTTGAGATTTACCGAAGTTAAGTTAGAAGCGCTCAAATTAGCTCCGCTTAAATCTGACCCGTTTAAGTCGGCTCCGGTTAAATTTACCCCTTGCAGCGATACATTGGGAGCAATTAAATAAGCTCCGCCCAGACTGGGGTCAATGCCTTCTGAAAACAAAGTCTTGTTGCTGTAAACAGCTTTCTCCAAAATCGTGCCGCTCAAACTGGCTTCCCTCAAGTCCGCTGCGCTGAGGTTGGCTCCTGCTAAGTTTGCCCGATCGAGTTTGGCGCCAAATAAAATAGCTTTGTATAAGTTTGTCCGCCGCAAATCGGCTCCTTTTAAATCCGCTTCGGTCAAATCTACCATAGCCAGATTTAAGCCAGGGAGCGAAGCATTGGGAGCTAGCAAAAATGCTCCCATTGCACCCGGATCAATATCTTCGGGAAAGATAGTCCGGTTGTTGTATACGGCCTTGTCTAAAATAGCGCCGCTCAACTGAGAACCGCGTAAATCCGCCCCGCTAAGGTTGGCTCTGGTTAAGTTGGCTTCGTGGAGATTTGCTCCTACTAAATTAGCCTTGATCAAACTTGCTTGTTTGAGGTTGGCGCCGGTTAATTCGGCTCCTACGAGATTAGCTTCTCGGAGGACAGCACCAGTCAAATCAGCTCTAGTGAGGTTAGCTAAATTAAGAAATGATTCAGCTAAATCCGCCCCGCTGAGATTAGCGCCGCTGAGGTCGGCTTCCATCAGGTCTGCATACTTGAGCATAGCGCCGCTGAGGTTGGTTTCTCGGAGATCCGTGCCTCGGAGGTTGGCTCCCCGGAGTTCCGCACCGCCAAGGTTGGTGCCTTTAAGTGCTTGTCCCCTGAGATCGAGTCGGTGCAGAAAGTCACCAACGTTCATCTGTCTTCCCCCTTGGAGACTCCCACTGTACCTGTGCCCAGGTCAGTGGCGAGAGGAAAAGGTGGGCAAGGTTTATGCTGCATACGAATAACCATCCTTTCTGTGAATAATTGAACAATATTTGTGGCTAATTCCTGACACCAACTCTGAGGCGGAAATATTGAATGAGCCACTCGTTCTTACGGCAACACGTCCAACGTATGTACCAATTTTCTTGCCAGAGGTGACGACTGCTTTGACGATATCTCCAGTTTGAAAACCTTTGACAAACTTAAACCTGGGAACATAGCGAGATGGAAATCCGAATTGGTCGGTACGACACATTTGGCGAGTCCCATGTCCAGTCGCTTTAATTAACAACGGCTTGTTTGTGAAAATTTTCAAAGATTCAATGTTCCCAACACAGGCTGCATCTAGCCAATGAGTTTTAGCTAAATTTAATCGAGTGCGATTGAACTTTGTTAAACCGCCACTGCCAGTAGAAACTGGTAAGCCAGTCATACAGAGTCGGTTAAATAACGCCCAACGAGTAGAATTAACCGCTGTTGCATCTTTCAAAGGACCTTTTGCTTGAGACAGAATCCGTTTCAAGACCTCGGGTTTTTTCGAGAGAAACTGCTCAATATTTTGAGTCCCTTTCTTTATATTGCATTTTTCACAAGCAAGGCAAAGATTAGAAATGCGATTAGAACCCCCCTTAGCTTTAGGATGAATATGCTCGACTTGTAATGGTGTATTGCTAACGCCACAGTAAGCGCACGTTCTATCCCATTTGTTCAGCAAATATTCGCGGATCTCGTAGCCACATAAAACACCTTGCTGGTACTCCACTCCGCTAATTTCCGGGTTTTCTATTTGCTGGAGGTCGAACCGCACAAGTTCTTGAACAACAGAAGAAATTGGCGCAAGCTTCATCAATCTAGTTACCCATGTTAGGGTTGTTTCGACACGATGTTGTAAGCTTGGAGCCAGCGACCCTTTCCGGCGAGTTCTGTTTAAAAATCTAGCTTTTCGGTAGCGGGTATGGCGCTTTCTCCTACCTCTACGCAATGAACGGCGAGATTCCAGACTGGCTTTGATAGTTTGACCTCGGTGAGTCAGTTCTGCACCAAAGATTACTTTCTCTCCTTGCACTAATGCAACTCCGCTGGTTTTGGAGCCAGGGTCTAATTTAAGAGTGATTGATTCTTGCGGTACTTTCACCTCTACTTTGAGAATTATTGTGAATGGATACCTCCTGAAAACAGCAGCTTTGCCATTGGTCAGCCATTTACGAGCCATTCCTGGGCGGATTGGATTGAGCGGTCTTTTTTGGGTATCAAGTACAAAAACAAAATTAGACATTTAAGTCCTCCCTTGCGGGGTAATGTTTGCTTCGTCAATGTTTAAGGTCGGTAACTATCTTAAAAGCACTGGCTTAACCCTTACGCCTGTTTAACTTTTAAGTTCTAGAGCAGAAAACTAGCACGCATTTTCTGGTAGGTACTTGAACGCTTACCTTAAACGTAGTGATTAAACACACTTAGACTGGTCAACGCGGCTTTTTCAAGCCCGCACCGTATCGGTAATCCGTAGCTTGCGGGTCGCGTAGCGACATCGGTGCCGGGTTGTTGACTTCCATGTCAAATTCACCCTCTCTATTCCGATACTTTTTTCCTAACCTTTGAAATCCAGTTAGATATTCTGAAATTACCTTTGCTGAGTTCTGGTCAAAACCATTGTAATCATCAATAGCCACAACTGGCGCATCTGGCGGGTAGTGTTCTGGAATATCGTCAATGGCTACCCAAGGTGAGTTTTCTGCTTGATTTTGTCGAAGATACTCAAGAACTTCCTGGTGTCGTAAATATTTGTTTTGATGAATATTTTTGGGGTTGAGAAAAGGGGTGAATCCGATAATACGGATAGCGATATCTGGTGAAAACAATGGCGGGATTACCTCGAAGGGGAATATTTCCCGCCAGGAAGATGAAATTACTACTCGCGCATCAGGATAGGAACGAAGGACATTTTCAAAGTGATTAAGGCAATCTGAATTAAATTTCATTATATCTGTTTGCAAGCTCGATGTTTCATGCCTTCTGTCAGGAATAAGTACACCATCAATGTCTAAAAAAATTAACATTAACTAAAAAGCCTCTTGAATGATTTAATGACTGTTAATACTGCTTAATATAAATGTGTATCTACGATGCTCTCTAAAGTGTTCGCTACATCGACTTGTTAGACAGAAATCAACATTGTTATTCACTGTTTTTATTGGGGGCTGCTTTCTGAAGAAAGGAAGATATTGGTATCAACAAGTATTGTTCTGAAATTCACAGTTTTTCTTGGCTTGGGCCAACCCCCCTGCTGGAGTAGGGGGGGTTGGCTTCTACCTTCGGCCTTCAGGGAAGAGGAGCAAAACTGTAGATTTTTTGAGGTTCGAGCCGATCGCAAATTTCGCTTAATTCCGACAACAGGAATGTCTCGCGATCGAGCTGGACTTGCAGGGTTTTGAGCGGATCTCCACCGGAGGAAACCATGAATTCTAATGTTTGCAAATTCGGCTCAGTGCTGATTTCACCCAAAATTTGGCCGATCGCCTTGACGTAAGGATGGTTTACATCCAAGTACCAGTCGGGGGCTGCGAGTCCGGCTTGATCGAAGCCCAGGTGAACGATGAGGGAGCCTTCTCCGAAAAGGGCTATGCCCACCGGCCGCGCTTCTTCTTGCAGCAGCAAGTGCTGGTTAGCCGCCAAATGCCGCAGTTTTTCGAGGTGTTCGTACCGATTTTGAATGGCAGAATCTTCCTCTTTTCCCTCTGCTTTTTCGTTCCACTGAATCGCCACTGTTACTAAATAAGTTTGCAGTAGCATATGACCGAGTTTTTCGGCTTTTGTTGCCAGATAGATCGAGTTGTAATCTGTGGCTTCAATTAGTAAGGGGACGCGATCGGCTACTTCAATCCCGTAACCTTTCAAACCTGCAATTTTGCGCGGGTTGTTGGTAATCAACCGAATTTTTTGAACTCCCAAATCGTTAAGCATTTGTGCTCCGACGCCGTAGTTCCGCAAGTCGGCGGGAAATCCCAACCGTTCGTTGGCTTCGACTGTATCGAATCCCAAATCTTGCAGCGAGTAAGCTTTTAGTTTATTTACCAATCCAATGCCCCGACCTTCTTGGCGCAAGTAAACGATGACGCCAGCACCGACATTTTCGATCATTTTCAGTGCCGCTTGCAGTTGCATCCGGCAGTCGCAGCGCAGGGAACCCAAAGCATCGCCGGTCAGGCATTCGGAATGCACCCGCACCATCACGGGTTTGTCTTTAAATTCTGCCGGGTCGCCCTTGACAATAGCAACGTGTTCTGAATTGTCTTGGGTGTCGCGGTAGGCGTAAATCATAAACTCGCCGAATTGAGTGGGCAATTTGGCGACGGTTTCGCGGCGGACGAATCGATCGTGCTTGAGTCGGTAGCTAATTAAGTCAGCAATACTGATTATTTTAAGGTTGTGGGTTTTGGCGTACTCGATTAATTCGGGCAACCTCGCCATCGAACCGTCGGGGTTTTGAATTTCGCAGATCACGCCGGCAGGATACAGGCCCGCGAGTCTGGCGAGGTCAACCGAGGCCTCGGTGTGACCGGCGCGTTTGAGGACACCACCGTCGATCGCCCGCAGGGGAAAAATGTGACCGGGACGGCGCAAGTCTTGAGGTTTGGTGTCCGGGTGGATGGCGACTTGGATGGTGCGCGCCCTGTCTTCTGCCGAGATACCGGTACTGACGCCGTTGACTGCATCGATGCTGACGGTGAAGGCAGTTTGGTTGTTGTCAGTGTTTTTGCTGACCATGAGGGGCAGTTCCAGGCGATCGAGCCTTTCGCCACTCAATGCCAGACAAATCAAACCCCGCGCGTTCACGGCCATAAAATTGATGTTGTCGGGGGTGGCGAATTGGGCGGCACAAATCACATCGCCTTCGTTTTCGCGATTTTCGTCATCGACTACTACCAGGGGGCGACCTGCTTTGAGGTCTGCGAGGGCGCTGTCGATCGAGTCAAATTGAAATGATTGTGTTGAGGTGTTGTTATTGGGCACTGAGAAGTTCAAGCTATAAACAGTAATGTTATGGAAATAGAATCTATTTGTGATTGTAACCTTTTGTTTCCGGCAGGGGCATTCCGCGATCGAGATGAGTTTGACAATATTTCTAAAGTCACTTACTATAATTATTGCATCTTGTCAACAAAATCTCTCCCCAATATTTCATGAGCTTGACTGAGATCGCGAATATTTTAGGTAAACCGTACTTCCAAGCTCCTAATTTCCTAATTTATCAAGGGAATGGGGTTTAAAACCCTATCCTTCTAGGAGGGCTTTAATTTCTTAAATCCCTTCCTAAAAATCAGGGAACTGCTGATATTTTTAGTATACTAAAATAGTCAAGGTTAAACTCCTGTGCCATCGTGAAACAGTTAAGACACACTTTTAGGCATAAATTGTTGGACCCAGAGCAGCGAATACTCTTAAAACAGCTAGAGAATCAACGCATTCTCTTTACCAGAAAACAAATAATTTGGTTCATTTGTTAAGTAGGGTAGGGCATACCCGAACTCTAGGTAAATATCCTAGTACGCTTTTGGAGATAGACCCTCTGGGGTTGCTGTGAGTTGAACTCGTCAATTGGTATTTTGTACGGTTGAAAGGTTTAAGAATTGCCGCAAGGACATAGCGCTTAAAGGTCAGTCGATGAATTAAGAATCCCCACGCCTTCAGGCCCGGGAGTGTCAAAACATGGATTGTTTGGAAGCATTGAAGCTGCTCCCCGATCAATTTGTAGATTTAACCGTTACCAGCCCGCCTTATAACATCGGCAAAGAGTAGGAAAAATCCTTGGTGTTAGATGAGTATTTAAACTGGTGCGAGCAGTGGAGAGCGGAGGTTTACCGGGTAACGCTCGATCGAGGAGCGTTTTGGCTGAATTTAGGGGTTATTTGTCAATTCGCGATCGGGCAAAAGCAATTCCGATTTCCTATCTGCTTTGGGACAAAGTGCCTTTTTATCTGATTCAATAAGTTGTCTGGAAGTACGGCGCGGGAGTTGCGGGCAGCAAGTTCTTTTCACCCCGCAATGAAAAGTTTCTCTGGTAGGTAAAAAATCCTGATAAGTATACATTTAATTTGGATAAAGAGCTATTCTGGATTTGTGGTGGAAACGGTAGTCTCGCTCACGCAGGCTTTCCGGGCTGTACCACGGGAAGTTTTATTTTTATTATCACCTAAAACTCAGGAGAGCCGTCTAGCTTGTTGAAAAATTATCCTATCATTCCTTTGTCTTATGAGTAACAATGCCCGCGTCAAAACAATTCTGATTCTGGCAGCTAATCCCAAAAATACGGCTCCCTTGCGATTGGATCAAGAAATCCGGGAAATTGACGAAGGATTGCGAAGGGCAAATAAACGAGAACTGTATAAATTAGAACAAAAATGGGCGGTGCGTTCCCGTGACTTTTACCGGGCTATCTTAGATTATCAACCGAATATTGTTCACTTTTGCGGACATGGTGCGGGAGAAGATGGAATTGTCCTAGAAGATGATACTGGAAAAATGGCGCTAGTGCAGACAAATGCCCTCGCCAGTATGTTTAAATTATTTGCTAAAAAAGGGGTAGAGTGCGTAATTCTCAATGCTTGTTATTCGGAAGTACAAGCTGATGCAATTAGCCAATACGTTAATTATGTCGTTGGCATGAATAGATCCGTGGGAGATAAAGCAGCCGTCGCCTTTGCGGTGGCATTTTATGATGGGATTGCCGCAGGATATGAAATTGAAGAAGCCTACGATTTAGGGCGTTCGCAGATGATGAGTTTCCTAGAGCATGAAACTCCGGTTTTTAAGAAAAAGAACTTAATAGATGCTCCGATTGATGACGGTATAATTGCTTTTGAAGATGTGATTCCGCCTAACCCTTACCAAGGATTGTCTGCATTTAAAGAAGAAGATGCAGACTTCTTTTTTGGACAAGAAAAGTTTGTAAATAAGTTAGTAGAAGTCACTCATACACAACCCTTAGTAGCTGTCGTTGGGCCAAGTGGAAGTGGTAAATCTTCTGTGGTGTATGCCGGCTTAATTCCCAAATTGCGAAAAGAAGGAATTTGGTTAATTGAATCATTTCGTCCCGGAAAAGAACCGTTTTTGCCTTTGGCTTCTGCCTTAGTGCGGCAATTAGAACCAGAAGCGGGTGAAACTCAACAATTGCGGGAAGCGGTAGGATTAGCCGACGACTTACAAAATGGGAGAATCACTTTACAGCAAGTTGTATCTCGCATTTTAGAGCGTAACCCAGGTAAACGGTTGTTGTTAGTTGCCGACCAATTTGAGGAACTGTACACCCTTTGTCAGGTGAAGGAAGAACAGGAACGTTTTGCTAATGAGTTGCTAACGGCGATTACTCAACAAAATATTACATTAGTTTTGACGTTACGCGCTGACTTTTACGGTTATGTGCTTTCCTATCGTCCATTTCGGGATGCTTTGCAGGAATTTACACCACAATTGCTTAGTTCCATGAAACGGGAAGAATTACAACAAGCCATTGAATTGCCGGCTCAAAAATTGGAAGTACAGTTAGAACCGCAATTAACCCAGCGCATTCTCGATGATGTGGGGTCAGAACCGGGTAATTTGCCATTATTAGAATTTGCCCTAACTCGTTTGTGGGAAAAGCAGCAAAACCGAGTATTAACTCACCAAGCTTATGAAAAAATTGGCGGGGTGAAAAAAGCCATTGCCAATCATGCCGAACAAGTTTACCAACAACTGAGCGAAACCGAGAAAAAACAGGCACAACGTATCTTTGTGCAATTAGTGCGTCCGGGGGAAGGAACAGAAGACACCAGGCGCGTTGCTACCCGTGCGGAAGTGGGGGAAGATAACTGGAATTTGGTCAGTTATTTAGCGGGATATCAAGCAAGATTGGTAGTGACGGGACGGCAAGAACAGGAAGATACGGTAGAGGTAGTGCATGAAGCGCTGATTCGAGAATGGGGCACTCTGCGCGAGTGGATGAATGCTAACCGTCAGTTTCGGACTTGGCAAGAACGACTGAAGATGGGGTTACGGGAGTGGAAAAATAACAACCATGACTCTGGAGGTTTGTTGCGGGGGACATCGTTGACTGTGGCAGAAGATTGGTTGCGTCAACGTGCAGATGAAATGACGCAGGAGGAACGAGATTTTATTCAGGTTAGCGTTAAAGAACGGGATAGAGAAAGACAAAAAAAGCAACGCAGGCGGCAACTGACAATTATCGGGCTTAGTGGCTTTTCGGTGATAGCTTTGGGTTTAGCAGGATTAGCGGGTGTTGGTTGGTGGAATGCTGCTATCAATCAAATTAATTCTCTGGCTCAATATTCCGATGCGCTTTTAAATTTAGACCAGTCACAAGCTGTCAAAACAAGTTTAAAAGCGGTTGTGCAAATGCAACGTACACCCTGGGTAGATGCTGATACTCGTACCCAAGTAGAACTGTCATTATTAAATACAGTTTCCAAGGTTGCCGCGCCCAACACCTTGGGCGGACACGCGAACAGGGTTAATGCTGTCAGTTTCAGCCCCAATGGCAAGCTGCTGGCCACTAGCAGTGATGACAAAACCGTGAAACTGTGGGATACCACCACCGGCAAACAAATTAACACCCTCACTGGGCATACAAACAGGGTTTTAGCTGTCAGTTTCAGCCCCAATGGCAAGCTGCTGGCCACTAGCAGTGATGACAAAACCGTGAAACTGTGGAATACCACCACCGGCAAACAAATTAAAACCCTCACTGGGCATACAAACAGGGTTTTAGCTGTCAGTTTCAGCCCCGATGGCAAGCGGCTGGCTACTGGCAGTGCTGACAACACCGTGAAACTGTGGGATACCACCGGCAAGGAAATTAACACCCTCACTGGGCATACAGACTGGGTTTGGGCGGTCAGTTTCAGCCCCAATGGCAAGCTGCTGGTCACTGGCAGTGAGGACAACACCGTGAAACTGTGGGATACCACCATCGGCAAGCAAATTAAAACCTTCACTGGGCATACAGATGCGGTTTTAGCTGTCAGTTTCAGCCCCAATGGCAAGCTACTGGCCACTGGCAGTCGTGACAACACCGTGAAACTGTGGGATACCACCATCGGCAAGGAAATTAAAACCCTCACTGGGCATACAAACTGGGTTTTAGCTGTCAGTTTCAGCCCCAATGGCAAGCTGCTGGCTACTGGCAGTGCTGACAAAACCGTGAAACTGTGGGATACCACCGGCAAGCAAATTAAAACCCTCACTGGGCATACAAACGCGGTTAATGCTGTCAGTTTCAGCCCCGATGGCAAGCTGCTGGCCACTGGCAGTGGTGACAAAACCGTGAAACTGTGGGATACCACCGGCAAGCAAATTAACACCCTCACTGGGCATACAAACGCCGTTAGGGCTGTCAGTTTCAGCCCCAATGGCAAGCTGCTGGCCACTGGCAGTGGTGACAACACCGTGAAACTGTGGGATACCACCACAGGCAAACAAATTAAAACCCTCACTGGGCATACAAACGCGGTTAGGGCTGTCAGTTTCAGCCCCAATGGCAAGCTGCTGGCTACTGGCAGTGAGGACAAAACCGTGAAACTGTGGGATACCACCATCGGCAAGGAAATTAACACCCTCACTGGGCATACAGATGGGGTTTTAGCTGTCAGTTTCAGCCCCAATGGCAAGCGGCTGGCCACTGGCAGTCGTGACAACACCGTGAAACTGTGGGATACCACCACCGGCAAGCAAATTAAAACCTTCACTGGGCATACAGACTCGGTTTGGGCGGTCAGTTTCAGCCCCAATGGCAAGTGGCTGGCCACTGGCAGTGGTGACAACACCGTGAAACTGTGGGATACCACCACCTGCAAGCAAATTAACACCCTCACTGGGCATACACACGCGGTTAGGGCTGTCAGTTTCAGCCCCAATGGCAAGCGGCTGGCTACTGGCAGTGGTGACAAAACCGTGAAACTGTGGGATACCACCACCGACAAGGAAATTAAAACCCTCTCAGGGCATACAGACTCGGTTTGGGCTGTCAGTTTTAGCCCCAATGGCAAGCTGCTGGCCACTGGCAGTGGTGACAACACCGTGAAACTGTGGCGGTGGGATGTTCATTATTTACTTAAGGAAGGATGCAATTTTATAGATAATTACCTCAAGCCTAATCCTAATGATGAAGAAGCCCTGGAAATTGACAGAGACTTATGCAAGAAGCTTTGATAGTTTTAGAGGGAAAACTGCATAAAAACCCCCAGTTTACTCCTATATAAAAATCAAACCTTTCCCAAACCCCTTACCCACCATCAACCATGACCAACCAAACCCCCAACTTCTACGCCCTCCTCATCGGTATCAATTTCTATTTCCCCCATCGCTTACCAGAAGGTAACTACTACAAAAACCTGCGGGGATGTGTTCAAGATATCAACCACGTCGAAACTTATTTAAAAGATACCTTCAACCTCACCCCCGACCAAATTATTAAACTCACGGCAACTGCTTCCGAGAATCCCAATCAACCCCAAGAACCCCCGGAACTTTTACCCACTTATGAAAATATCGTCGCCAAATTCAAGGAACTAACAGCCAAAGCCCAACCGCAAGATCAAGTCTATATTCACTACTCTGGTCACGGGGGACGCGCGAAAACGATTTTTGAAAGCCTCAAGGGTTTTGGTGCTTTAGATGAAGCCTTAGTTCCGACAGATATCGGTCAACCTAATTCCCGCTATTTGCGCGATATAGAATTTGCTAAATTGCTGGAAGACATGGTGGAAAAAGAGTTGGTTGTCACCCTCGTACTCGATAGCTGTCATTCCGGTGGTGCAACCAGAGAAATGAGCGGAGATGACCAGATTCGCGGGGAAGGGTTTATTGACACCACTCCTCGACCTACGGATAGTTTAGTCGCCCCGCTTCAGGAATTAGCCCAAAATTGGCAAACTGCAACAGAAAATAGCCGCAATATTACTGTTGTTAATGGTTTGTTACCCGAACCAAAAGGTTATACATTAATCGCTGCTTGTCGGGATCATGAATTTGCTTATGAAAAGGTTTTTGAAGGGACGGAACGCAACGGCGCTTTGACTTATTTTTTATTAAAAGCTTTGCGGCAATACGGCACAGAAATTTCTGTAGAGGCTCTGTTCAATCAAATTTCTAATCAAGTTCACAAGGAATTTGAACGACAAACACCAATGTTGATGGGAGAGACTGAACGCACTTTTTTGGGTGGTCAATCTGTTGGTGCTAGCCGTAAGGTGCCGGTGATGAAAGTAGATATTAAGACAAACCGAGTTCAGCTACAAATGGGACAAGCGAGCGGGATTACAAAAGGGGATGAATTTGAGATTTATACATTCAGAACGATAGATTTTCAGAACAGCGAAAACCGCATCATGAGAGTTAAAGTTGTAGAATTGGGAGCATCAGACTGTTGGGCAGAAGTAATAGAAATACCTGGTCTTAGAAGCCTCCATCCTAAGTTAGTAGAAGTAGCAGAAGGAACGATTGAAATTGGTTCTCCTGCTGTTTATGTATCGCCAGGGTTAAAGCAAATTCGCAAAGTTAGAGTTATTCTGCCTGACCCGTTACCACCATTTCCGGGTGTCAATATTGCATTACTTCCTACAATTCTTGAACAGGTGAAAACACAAGTTGAAGGTCATCGTTGGATAGAATTCTGCTCGAACGAAGAAAAAAATGAAAATGTGGATTATTTTGTTTCCCTTACTTCAGATGGCGAATATCTAATTTTAGATGAGAATAAGGAGCCAATCAAAAATCTTCTTTTTTCGATTAAAGTCGATGAACCCGAAGCATCTAAAAAGCTAATTAATAGATTAATCCATGTTGCTAGATATGAGACTATTTTAGATTTGGATAACGAGGATGCTTTTGCTAGCTTAAATGGTAAACTTAAGGTTGAAGTGGTTAAATCAGTTAAGCGGAAACCTGTAGTTTTGAATGCTGATGGTAAAGTTCCTGTATTGGAAGAAAAGGAAAAAGGTGTTGACTTAATAATTCGCAATGAATCTAATCGAACTTTAAATATTACTGCCTTGAACCTTGATGCGGATTTTAGTATTTCAAAATTCTATCCCGACGGTGTTCCTTATGAGGTGGTAGAACCCGGACAAAATATAAGAAGAGAACTCGAACTATCATTACCACAAAATTATGAGGAAGCGGCAAATATTATTAAAGTATTTGCGACGGTGGATGGTACGAATTTTCAGTTTTTGGAATTGCCAGCATTAGACCAATCTCGGAAAGGATTTGGGGATAAAAAACCGACCAATGCGTTGGAACAATTATTGGCGGCGGTTGTGGATGAAGATAACCCTCAGCGAAAGATTACGGTTGTGATTGATTCTAGTGAGGAATGGACGACGGAAAAGGTGGAAGTGGTGGTGAAAAAGAGTGTGGTTTGATTTAGATAATTTTTTAAGAATGCTCCCAAAGCCTATATCCATCTGCGACCATTTGTGTTTATCTGCGGTTGTAAGTCAAAAACTTGTTATTCCTGGAAAAGATTAGCCTAATCCTAATCTCAATCCTTTTTCAACATAAAAAGTTACACAGGACTTATACCAATTTAATGTGAACTTGCACATATCTCGATCCCCCTAAATCCCCCTTAAGAAGGGGAGTAGAGGTTGACTTTGAGAAGAATCTTGTCCCCCCTTAGTAGGGGCGGTGCCCCCGTGCCCGCCCTCTTGGCTAGGGGGGATCGGATTCTATGCAACCTCATAAAAAATTGGTATTACGCAACTGGCACATGGTGATGAGTCCGATCGCCCGCAGGGGAAAAATGTGACCGGGACGGCGCAAGTCTTGAGGTTTTGTGTCCGGGTGGATGGCGACTTGGATGGTGCGGGCGCGGTCTTCGGCCGAGATGCTGGTACTGACGCCGTTGACTGCATCGATGCTGACGGTTGCAGTGGATAGCGGAGGTTTACCGGGTAACGATCGATCGCAGAAGGTTTTGGCTGAATTTAGGTTATTTGTCAATTCGCGATCGGGCAAAAGCAATTCCGAACGAAGGATGAAATTTCTAGTTTTAAGAACTCCTAGACCCGCCAGCGAAGGCTTTTAACTCAATAGCATCGTGACTGCAAAACACGCGCACATCTTTACTATGCTGCACCGATAATTCGTGCAGCCGACCTTGATTGAGCAACCTAGCCTTGCGATCGACCTCCATCATCCATTGGTAGGCGCGCAGACCGGGCGTGCAGCCTCGGTTAGCGGCATCCATCTCGTGTCGGTAGAAATAGGCATCCCCTGCGTGCAGAAGCCAGCCATCGGGTGTATCAATGGCAATGCCAGCATGACCGCGCGTGTGCCCCACCAACGGGATTAGCAAAATTTCCGGCGGCAACCCGTCGAGGTCACGGACAGCTTCAAAACCGAACCAAGGTTCGCCACCCGCCGAATAGTATTTCCAGCGTTTGACTTCATCCCACTGCCCCGGACGATAGCGCCTTTTTGTGATGAAACCGTGCCGATCGTGTGCGGCATCGATTTCAGCCTGCATGACATGTACCGTTGCTTCCGGGAAATCCTCTAGACCACCGGCATGATCGAAATCGAGGTGGGTTAGCACAATATGGCGCACATCGCTTGGTGAAAATCCGAGCTGTTCAATTTGATGGATTGCCGTGTACTTGCGATCGAACTGGATGTTATTAAAATGGACGAAAAACGGGCTGAGCCGGGAGTAAGGGGACTTGATATCGCGCAATCCGAAGCCGGTATCAATCAGAACCAGTCCCTGATTCGTTTCCACAAGCAGACAGTGGCAGACGAGGTGAGCCGTCAGGCCGCGACTAAAGCCATCGAAAAGCGCCCCTCCAATGGGACACATACAGCCACAATTGAGATGATGAATTCGCATAAATGTCCTGTACTAAATTACTTAGGCGGGAACCATTTATTTCTCAGTTCGCATCCAATGCCGATGCTGCATAATGCCATCGATGAACGCCTGAGAAAACTTCGCTAAATCGTCAATACGGGGAGAAGTAAACACGCTTTTATCGGCTGCAATTTTGCCATTATCTGCGATATTTACTTTCTTTAAATCTGCACATAAGAATAGTAAAAAGGGCGGAAATTATGGGTTAGCAGAACCCGGTTCAGTAAGTTTACTGTGCAGTTCGGCATTGACGGTATCAGGTAAAACTTTGCTGGCGCTGGCGAGAATCTTTGTCTTGAGTGAACCTGCAATGATGTTGTCCTTACCGGCCATCAAGGCTTCAAATCCCTGTTTGGCAACCTCGGCTGGATCGTCTTTCTTGTCGGCGCCGGCCTTTGTGTCGTCCATTCCCGCCCGATGGAAGAAGTTAGTATCGGTTGGGCCGGGCATGAGCGAGGTGACAGTTACACCTGTATCTTTTAACTCATTGCGGAGTCCTTCGGAAAACGAGTGGATGAAGGCTTTGGATGCTGCATAGACTGCCTCGAATGGCCCCGGCATTAGGGCTGCAATGGAGGAAGTGAATAGAATCCGTCCCTGGCCCCGATCGACCATATCCTTAACTACCCGTTTAGCCAAATGCACAGACGAGACAACGTTGAGGTTAATCAGATTTAGTTCGTCCTTCAAGTCTGTTTCGCGGGCAAAGTCGCCACCGACGCCGACACCGGCATTAATTGCGATCGCATCCACTGGCCGATTAGTCGCTTTTATCTGGTTGTAGAGCGTCTCAACACCGTCGTAGGTAGCGAGGTCTGCCTGCACTGTCTCGACTTTGGCACCGAACCCCTCAAAGGCTTGAGCCGCTTCTTTAATGCTCGCTCCGGTGGCGGTGACTAGGAGATCGAATCCGTTTTGAGCGAACTGTTTGGCGAGTTCGTAACCGATACCGTTAGAGGCACCCGTCACGACAGCCAAGGGCCGGGTCAAAGAACTGTTTATAACCATCTAAAATCCTCTGTAACTGGTTCACGCTCGTTTGTTTAGGCTTGCTTCTCTGTGTACCCGACAATTTTTGTGGACTGTGGGCTTTCAACTTTTACAATGCTAGGGACGCAGGAGTGCGATCGCATCTTTCCCAGGACATAAGCTGTTAGGCATTTAAAGACGGTATAACCGAAAACCAACTTCATGTAATTAGTGTAAAAATGACGCCATAGAATCAACTCAGATAAAGAGCAAATAGAGAAACTACAGAAAGCATTAAAAAACGAATAAAATGAAAATTTTATATCAAAAATTATGATTTTCTTACTGACTGATGCAATAAACTATAGCAATCCTAAATTATTTGCATAATTATTTAGGATTGCTATATATAGCGGTTCTCAAGCGTGGTGAGGTATGCCCTATGCCCTATGCCCTATGCCCTATGCCCTATGCCCATGAGTACCTCATATGAGAACTCGAAAGGCTATATGTATAAAATGCGCGTAGATATGGCTAATAACTCTTTTGATAATTATTTGGGAACCGCCCTTCTCTGGCGCTAAATCGGATGCGATGAGAGGCGGGAGATGGAAGAGGGGAAATTGACTCGGAAGATTAATCTTGGGTTAGAATCTGCAACTTAATTGTTGGATAAAGCTACCCATTATTACTCAACAATGGGTAGCTTTGTAGTCTAGTTCGGTGTGTGTACGGTTTTCAGCACTCGCTTCTTGGTCTATTTTTGGTCATAATAAGACTATAGCTTCACAGAAAAGTATGCCTAACAGAGACAGATGGTTTAAAGCTTTGCTGACTCAGCAAGAGCTAGACAAACTCCATGCCTATGCCGACAGTCAAGGTTGGAATATGTCACAAGCATTTAGAGAATGGATTAAAGAATTACCATGCTACTCGGATTCAAAACAGAATTAAAACTGAATAACTCTCAGCGGACGCAGTTAGGTAAACATTGTGGTGTAGCGCGTCACGCATGGAACTGGGGATTGTGGTTGACAAAAAACATACTTCACCACAATAAAGCTAATCCAGATGAAAAACTCAAATTCCCCACAGCTATTGACCTGCACAAACTGTTAGTAGCTATGGTGAAGTCGGAGAATGCTTGGTACTATGAATGCGCTAAATCTACACCGCAACAAGCGTTAATGGCTCTACGCGAGGCATGGAAGCGGTGTTTTAAAAAGACTGCGGGAGTGCCAAAGTTTAAGAAAAAAGGGCAGCGTGACTCTTTTACGTTAGAAGGAGCGGTCAAAATTTTGGGGAGAAACAAAATTCAAGTTCCCAAAATCGGCATTCTTAAAACCTATGAAAGACTGCCCCAAGTCTCCATTAAATCTTGCAGGATATCCCGGCAAGCTGATAGATGGTTTATTAGCTTTGGCTTTGAGGTGGAAACGCAAAAATCAGACCAAACAAGCATTGTAGGAGTTGACTTAGGTATCAAGGCACTAGCCACCCTCTCAACAGGCGAGGTAATTACTGGTGCTAAGTCCTACAAGCAATATGCAGCAAAACTATCAAGAATGCAGTGGCACAATCGCCATAAAGTCATCGGCTCAAGCAATGGGAAAAAGGCGCAAGTCAAGATAGCTCGACTGCATAGAAAGATAGCCAACATTCGTAAGAATACATTACACAATCTAACGACACTACTTGCTAAAAACCACGGCACAGTAGTAATGGAAGACCTTAACGTATCTGGGATGATGGCTAATCACAAACTGGCTGCATCTATTGCTGATATGGGATTTTATGAGTTTCGCAGACAGTTAACCTATAAGTGCGAGTTGTACGGTTCAAAACTTGTGGTTGTTGACCGTTGGTTCCCGTCCAGTAAAATCTGCTCTAACTGTGGAATTAAAAAAGAAACACTTTTTCTTTCGGAACGAGTATTTGATTGCAGCGATTGCGGTTTTGTCATTGAACGTGACTTAAACGCGGCAATCAATTTGTCAAAAACCGTCAGTTAGACGGAGTTAGCCTGCGGACTGGTAAGTGCCGACACTGCCAGAATGAAACAGGAAGTAAACTTCAAAGTCCAGCTTTATATAAAGTGGGGTAGCTTTGGGTAAGTTTTATTTAACGGCTAAAAACATTTATCTCTGGTGGAACGGGCAGGAGGCTTGCCCAGGGATAACAGTGGCTGATGTCAGTTATAACTGAATCTCAGGCACTGTTCTCAATCAGACCCAATCAACCTGGTAACAGCGACGAAAAATCTCAGATACCAGGTCGATCGCGCAGCAAGAAACCAAGCGGAGGACGCCAAGAGTGTCAGATGTCAGTTATCACGAATACTTTCTGTTGGCGATTGCCCGACGGCACCGAAAATTGAAAATTATGACAGCCAATTGCTGATTCTGCTGGCTTCATGTTATAGTGGTTTTCCAAGAATTAAATTCGGTTGCGTAGTTTGTTGGTGTTTATTTACAAGCGTCTCTCCGAATCTAAGTCTCTGCACCCTAATGATTCTGGAGATTTTATGTCGATTTACGTGGGTAATCTTTCATATGAGGTAACATCAGAGGACCTCAACGAAGTATTTGCCGAGTACGGTACTGTAAGCCGCGTCCAAGTGCCAATGGATCGGGAAACAGGCAGGATGCGGGGTTTTGCTTTTGTGGAAATGGCAAGCGAGGCAGAAGAAGCAGCAGCCATCGCAGCTTTAGACGGTGCTGAGTGGATGGGCCGTGACTTGAAAGTCAACAAAGCCAAACCTCGCGAAGACAACAAACGCTCATCGGGTGGCGGCGGCTGGGGCGACAAAGATCGCTCTTCACGCGGACGCTACTAAACTTTGACACTGAAAATTTGAGTTTTGGTAGTTGACGGCAGGTGCGAATGCTGCTTTTTTTTCGGGTTGTTCGATCGACCCATCAAATAAAACTCCCAAACCTCTAAATCCGTTTTGCCCCCTCCTTCGAGGGGGCTTTGTTTTTGGCGAAAAATCCCGCGAGGTACGTCGGCGGTGCAGTTCCCAGTCTAGTTCGTGATTCAGTACCCTCTTAAGTGCTTTTTTTAAGAGGCTGTCGGGATTTCGCGGCTCGACTCCTGTAAACTCTCACACTAGAATTAAGCAGCAAGAAAAGTTAGAATAACGGCAAAACTGAATATTACCCAGAACAGCCAAACTATCTTTACCGAAGATTAGTCGAGAAAACCAGCCGAATATCAGCCAATATCTTGATTTTGCCTCAATAAAGATGTCCAAGGTCTACAGCACGGCGGAACTCATTAAAATCCTCGAAGAAGAGCGCCAAGCCTGCTTGCATGGGCGGCGTCTCAATTTGACTGAAACTCCTGCTACAGGCAACCCCGTGATTGACCGCTTTCTCAAATCTGAGGGAGTTCAGAAGTTCACTGCTTATCAAAATTTTAAGGCGGCCGTGCACGAATACCAGCGGGAACATCAAGTTTCTGGGATTGTCTGGCGGGAAATGGCGGTTAAAGGCAATACTCTACGCTATCCGGCAGTGGATGACGAATTAATAGCTCTACCGGTTGATTTGATTACGTTGAAGGCAGCTAAGATTGCTATGTTGGAATTCTGGCAGCAGGTAACTGCCGGGATGGATTTGTATTTAAGCATTAACAGCGGAAAGGATTTTCGATCGATCGAGCCGGTTGATGTAGAAGCTATAGCCCAGCGCACAGAATGGGCCAATCTCTCCAAGTGGGAAAAGTTGGATTTTCTAGAAATTTTGTTGCAGTTGGGCTGGGGGAAGCCGGAGGAAGCTTATTATAAGCGGGGATGGCCAACATCGGGCAGCGAGTACATTCACGCCGTCAAACCCGGACAGCGGCCGATTTGTTAATTAGTCAGTAGTCAGTAGTCAGTAGTCAGTAGTCAGTAGTCAGTAGTCAGTAGTCAGTAGTCATAGTGCTGTCCCCGCTCGCGAACGTTATTAGTCAGTAGTCAGCAGTCAGTAGTCAGTAGTTACTGATTATTGGGAGATATTCAAAACAAATAACAAATAACAATTGGCAATTGGCAACTGCCAACTGCCAACTGCCAACTGCCAACGGTCAACTGTCAACTGACATCTGACAAAGCATCAAGCCAAACCACTGATTTGGATCTGTCCAAACCTGCACTGGCATTAAACCCCGCTGCGACAGTTCTTTTTTTACAGTATTGAGATTAAACTTGCGCGATATTTCGCTGCGGATAGTTTCTCCCGCTGCAAATTCAACCGTTAAATTGAGAGAACGCAAGTGCACTGTTTGCGCTTTTTTACTTTTCAAGTGCATTTCAATTTGACATTCCTCTTGATTGTAAAAAGCCCAATGCTCGAACTGTGCTAAATCAAAATTTCCCTCATATTTTCGATTTAAATGTCGCAGCATATTCAAGTTAAATGCTGCCGTTACTCCTTGACTGTCATCGTAGGCCGGCTCTAAAATATCCTTAGATTTGTCCAAGTCAATTCCCAGCAAAAAATACTCTCCCGGCTGCAATGCACCGACAATTTGCGAGAAGAATAAATCGCATTCTTGAGCGTTGAGATTGCCGAGGGTACTGCCGAGAAAGCAAATCATTCGGGTTGGCAACGGCGACGGTGCAATTTTAGCTAAGGCTAATTCGTATGTGCTGACAAGTCCGTGAATCTGGAGCGACGGATAATCTGCCAACAGTTGACAAGCGCTGCTTTCTAGGATAGTAGGACTGATGTCGATCGGCAAATAGTGCAGGGGATATTCCAGTTGACTGTAAGCATCAAGGAGAATCCGAGTTTTGGTGGAACTGCCGCTGCCGAGTTCGACGATTTGGCAAGGGCCCGTTAAATTGGCGATCGCCCCCGCACACCGCTGCAAAATAGCCGTCTCAGTGCGTGTCAAGTAGTATTCCGGCAACTGGCAAATCAACTCAAACAGGTTTGAGCCGCGATCGTCGTAGAAATACTTTGGAGGCAGGGATTTGGGGGTTTGAGTCAACCCGCTAACTGCATCGCTGCCAGCATTGATTTCTGCGGGTGTCAGTGCCGCAGCGCTCACCAGCCGCTCTAAATGCAGCCGGTTTTCCTTCGTTGAGGCTGAGTTTGTCGTGTCGGACAGTCTTGGGGATTTCATCATAAAAATGGGTAGAAACCCCGTGCTTTTAGCACGGCTTTACATTTAATTTGAATCCCCTCGCGGGGAGGAGGGGTATGGTTGCCCCTCCCGTGAGGTATGGTTGCCTCAAACTCCCATTTCTGGGGTAAAGTTAGCTTCGCTAATGTTTAGTGAGCTTGCGCCGGCTAGCAACACTGTCGAGCGTGACCTTAAGACTGTTTAGTTGCAAGCGATAGAGCGGAAAACTAGCTTCGCATTCTCCGGTATCGTGACTCAAAAAACGTAGTCAGTAAAGACTTAAGCTGGTCAGGATGGCTTGTTAGATTTCTCTTTCAAGCCTCATGCCGTCAGGGCTGAGGTTCCTGACAAAGTAATTTTTAGATGCACATATGGGTATAGCACGCAGCCGCGTTGCCAAATATCGCGCTCAAGTCAGATTTTTCATGCCACTATCCGTTCTCTATTGTCTCACCCGATGGATCTCGCATCCATAATTAAAACTTAAAATTTGTCCACAAAAATTATTGAATACTTAACCAAACTTGTTTTATTTGAGCTTGTTACATGGAAAAAAGTTAGCCATTTCGCCAACAAAAATTTTCCCAATTTCCTCCCCCGCCATTTATCTGAGCTTCGTCAAATAAGCTTTATAATGCAAGTATTAAGGAATTTGTTCATCGGAAAAGTCCGATGAATAAATTCCTCACTATAGCCATCCTAAATCATTTGTAAATTTCTTACTCCCTCCCCTTGATAAGGGGAGGGTTGGGGTGGGGTCAAAAATTTACGACTCCTGCAAGGATTGCTATATAAACAAACTTGATGGTAATTATAATTACCTAGCAAACTACTTAGCACAGCGAAAACCAGCAATAATTTGCCGCACGCCCGGATAGTACCAATTCCGAAAGGTCGATCGCAGTGCCTGCGGAAAAGTCGCCCAACTCCCGCCTTTCAAAACCCGGTGTTCTCCATCAAAATAAACTTGAGAATATCCCCTGTAAGGATAACTTTCAAATCCCGGATAGGCGTCAAAGGTTGAAGCAGTCCACTCCCAAACATTGCCTAACATATCCCAGCAGCCGATCGCACTTGCTCCTTTAGGAAAGGCATCAACTGGCGAGGTATTGGCAATATTATTGCCGTGATTGCACAGACTGCCGTTGGGCGGTTCTTCTCCCCAAGGATAGATGCGATATGTTTGATTTGTGGCATCCCAACTCGCAGCTTTTTCCCATTCGGCTTCCGATGGCAAACGCTTGCCGATAAAGTTGCAGTAAGCTTCGGCTTCGTACCAACTCACGCCGCAGACTGGATGGTTGTTGAAAGCTTGATTTTCTGACCAGTAAAGCGGTTGAGAGACGGCTTCGCCTTGCAGCCATTTCCAGCCGTCCGCTGACCACCAATCAGGGTTTTGATAGCCGCCGGATTCCATGAAATCTCGGTATTGACGGCAAGTGACGGGATAGCGATCGATCGAGTATGCTTCTAAATAACACAGGTGGCGCGATCGCTCATTATCCAAAGCCTCAGCAGCATCGCTTCCCATGTAAAATTCCCCGCCCGGAATTTCAATCGCCGGGGAATCCGTAATTTGTAATTGGTAATCTGCAATTGGTAATCGGTAATTGGAAATTAATCTTCCTTCTTCCTTCTTCCCTCTTCCTTCTTCCTTCTTCCCTCTTCCTTCTTCCTTCTTCCTTTGCATTTGCAACACGAAAGCAACAGTTTCGCAGTGCTGGCTTTCGTGCTGAATAATAAACCGCCAGAGACGTTCTTGCTCGTCGATCGGCGCGACTTCCAAATAATCTAACACCTTTTTTCTCACCGCGTCCAGATATAATTCAACATCAGGTAACGCGGGCAGAAAAACCCGTTGTTTTTTCGGCAAAATATCCGCAGCAAACAGTTGGTGATACTGAGGAAAGACTGGCTTCAACCCAGCACACCGTTGCAACAGCCACAAATCCTCAGTATAAGCAATGTGACCTAAGTGCCAGCCAACTGGACTGAAATCAGGATGAGCTTGACGGCAAAAAGTATCATAATCGATGTCTGCAAATAGCTTGAAAGTGCCGCTGCGACACTGCTGCAAATCGCGATAAATTGCCTCTCTACAAGATTGGATAGATTTCGATATCACGCTCTACTCCGGTACTGATAATGCTCTGGACTGGACACTCGTGCCAATTGCCAGCAAATAAAGGTTCAGAAGCAATGATGACAGAATTTGGGAAATTTAAATCGTCTCGCAGCCAATAGAGGGAAGGAGGGGTTTTTTGCGAAGCAAAGCGAGAGGCAACGAGTTGGTGTCCGTCGCTGATAATTATATTAGCTGAAAATTCTCCTTGGTGAAAGTTTGCTAGCTCTGCCAAAGTTTTCAGCGAGTTTTGCAAAGCAGCTTGTATGGTCAGATTTCCGGCGGTCAATTCATTGACAAACAAGGCGAAGATATGCTCTGAATCTGTAGTACCGTTAATTGATTGATACAGCGTATCGCTGAGTCGATCGCGAATTGGTCTGTAAAGAGTTTGCCGAAAATTCTTCACGAAGCCGTTGTGTACGAACAGCAGGCGATCGTTCTGAAACGGCTGACAGTTGCTCAAATCTACAGCTTGTCCTGAAGTTGCACTGCGAACGTATCCGATCGCGCATCCAGATTCAACGAATCGACTGATACTCGGAAGGTTAACGTCGCTCCAAATTGGCTGTACATTTTTATAAGTAAACGGGTCAGTATCTAGGTGCGGGTGATACCAACCAATACCAAAACCGTCAGCATTGAGTAGACCAGAAGTCATTTCGCGGGGATCGTAACTCTGCACAATTAGGGAATGTTCCGGCTTGTACAGAATAGCATCGAGTAAAATCGGCTCACCGAGGTAGCCAAGCAAACGGCACATAAAATTTTTGCAGCAATTTGATTAGCATTTTGACATACTCCCCAGCCTGAAGGCGTGGGGATTCTTTACGCTTCATTGACGGACGCTACGCCCGGTAGTCTTACTCTGTCTCGACGTACATTTAGAGTCGTGCCGAGGCCCCAGGCCGACTTTTTCTATATTTACCGAAGCGTTTTCATCTCGGTCGTGTTCTGTACCGCAATTTAAGCAAAGTATAGAACGCACAGACAAATCAATTTTTCCCCATTTATATCCGCAATCAGAGCAAGTTTGGCTTGTAGGTTCCCATCGACTAATAATTACGAACTCACGCCCCAACTTTTCAGATTTAGCCTCGCACAATACCCGAAATTCTCTCCATCCCTGTAGACTAATTGCCCTAGCAATTTTGCGGTTTTTGACCATGCCAGACACGTTTAAATCTTCCAAGACAATGGTTTGGTTTTCACTGACAACCTTGGTAGATAGTTTGTGCAAAAAATCCTTGCGAGTATCAGCAATCTGATTGTGGAGCTTGGCAATCTGAATGCGGGTTTTGTTCCGGCGCTTTGAGTCTTTGGGCTGGCGGGCTAACTTGCGTTGCAGCTTGCGGATTTTTCGGTCTAACTTTTTGTAACTGGGACTTTGGGCTGATGTTCCATCACTCATTACCGCAAAAGTTTTAATTCCCAAATCGATGCCGATACTTTGGTCCTTGGCATCAACTCGATTGGGTTGAATTTCTACGACAAAGCTGAGTAAATAGCGGTTCGCACAGTCTTTGATTACCGTGACCGAACTGGGATCGGAGGGTAGCTCCCTCGACCAGATTGGTTTAACAATACCGATCTTGGCTAGATAAACTCCATCTCCTTTGATTGAGAAACCTCCGCGAGTCAACCTTGCAGACTGGCTGTTTGTGCGCTTTTTGAACTTAGGATAGCCGACTTTGCGTCCTTTTCTTTTGCTCTTGCAAGACTCAAAAAAGTTTTTGAATGCTGCTTCTAAGTCGGCCACTGACTGTTGCAATGGAATTGCAGAGACTTCGGCTAACCAAGCTCTTTCCTCAGTCTTTTTTGCCTGAGTGATAACAATCTTTTGGAGTTCAGCCGATTTAGGCTTCTTTTGAGATTGTTTGCAGATTGCAAGAGCATCGTTATACACAACACGAACGCAACCGAACAACTGAGCTAAGCTCTGCTGCTGTTGGCTTGTTGGATAGAAACGGTACTGATATCTTGCTTTCATGCTTACTACGATAACATAATAGGGTGGCAATTGGGTAGCTAAATGACCAGAGAAAGATTAAGTATTCGCATTGCCGTGAGTCGGCTAGAGAAGCTGCGGAGAATTGCCAAACAGAAAGAAAAAACAATGACCCAACTTATAGAGGGCTGGATTGATAAACTTAAAGAGGAAAAGCCGTCAAGCTTATGACGGGGCTTTAGACCCAGTTTTTCGGTAAGTCATTAGCCGAAAAATTGCCCGATCGCCCATCTTCAGCGCTGGAAGGTTTTTTGTAGGCCGCTACCAGCATCGCAGTACAAACGATACAGTTAAGGTAGAACCCCTGCAGCACAAGGAGACTCTTGAATGTTCCTCGACGAACTCATCCCAATGGCCCAAGAATTGATCCAACAGCCGATCGCCTTCGCGGGCGGATTTTTATCTGGCCTGCTTCGACTCAACCTTCACGAAGATCCCGTTAAAAGCTGGATCGACGAGCAAGCTGGTTCAACTTCCTACACTACTCCCCCAGCCGAACCCACCAACGGTAAAAGCACGGGGCCTCAGTCAATCTCGATCGACTAAGGAAAAGCAGTAACATCATCCCAACGCCAAACTGATTACAGTTATGGCGTGGGCTTCCAAACTTCACAGTTTGGCTTCTCGCGTTTTTCCCTTACTGGATTTCCACATTTGGCTAGACTGAATTTCTCAGTCCCCGCTAGAAAGTCTGCACAGACACTTTCGATTCCCGTATAACCTTTCTCAGATATAGCCTTTCGAGCTCTCATATGAGGTACTATCCGGCATAGGGCATAGGGCATAGGGCATAGGGCATAGGGCATAGGGCATAGGGCATACCTCACCACGCTTGATAACCGCTATAGATGAAGTACAATAACACCCGTGTGTAAACCAGTTCCAAATATCTTGCTTAGAAACTTGACGGAATGCAAACTCTATCGCCTTTCCTAATTATTGATAATTTGTTGTGTTGATAAAACTGAAAATTCTTTTAATTTTTGACCATAATTTTTCAGGCTTATGATAAATCAGGCGACCGGGGCGACAAGTATATTACTTTCGCCTTTTTGTTGATTATTTTCTTTACTTATTTTGCCTATTTGTATGACCATTTTCCATCACTACCAAAGCATCTTTCCATAGTTTACGTAGTTGCCGGAGCAGAAAAGTATCAAATGTAATTGTATCATTTCCCTTCTTGAATTAACTTATATTAGAACTTTAGTGAACGGTATATATAGTATTCGTGAGGAATTTTCAAACAGGTTTGTTCGTTTTATTTCTCGCCCTTGAACCTTTTATTGATAGAGTTAATAAGGAAGTTAAGCTAATCCGCATTTAAATTCCATAGTAAAATAAATTTTTCCTCTTGTGGGGAGTAGGGCTTGGGCATCCTGCCCGCCCTCAACATACAAATTAAATGCACAACAGCTTATTCAAGAGTGGGAGCATTTTTATTTTAAATCGGCGCTAAAATTATCAGTTGTTATGCCTTAATTTTGCCTAGTCGCATAAATTAGCTCGCTGAGCAATATTTTTGGTTTCAGGAGCCTGTTTAAGTTTTTTTGTTTTACAAAACTGAGAACTCCCAAAAAACAGTTAGCTAGGAATTTTTGTGAGATTGCTTCCGTAATGATAAACATCGATAATTTCTTGTCTAAAATCAAGATGATAAGCTTTCCTTGCTAGTAATGTATGATGTTTTCGATGCTTGGTGAACAAAAGTGATGTCAATCGATGTGGCATCCCCTCCGCTTCTGGTGATGCTGTGACTCTTAAGCGAATTATAGTTCATTTATCTTATATTTTATATTTTACCTTTAAGCTGTTGCACATTTAAACTGTGAACTAAAATTTGATAAAGTTCTTGTGGGGTGGGCCAGAAAGCCCGCACAAAAAACACGGTTTAGATGCACAACAGCTTATGAATGCCTCAGCAATATGATACCTCATCTGTCTGACAAAGCTAGATCGGTACACTCGGAACTTAATTATAATCCTACCACTTTTTATGGTTGGCTTCGGCAGGCTGGGTTTGTGTAACGCCAGGTTTTAACCTGTAGACTAAAGGGGTTTATAAAAATCAATTCAGCATGATGCCAACCAAAAAGCTACCGTAACTGCGTCGTCACCCAAAATCGATAGCGAATTTCAGGATCAGGAGTTACTCATCAATTAATTACTAATTTTAAAATGTAAAATCTCAAAGGTAAAATCCTAATAGGTACTTCATCTACGTGAGAGAAGCTATAATATACAAGATATGTTCATGATTGCAGCGAGGATAACTGTAGTAGAAGGAAGCAGAAATAGTATGTTGAGAAAAATGAATTTACAAACCAGACTGATCAGCGCCTTTCTGATTATGGGACTTTTAGTATTTTTAGTGGCCTGGGTAGGATGGAACTCAACATCTAATCTCAGTCAACACATAGAGACTCTCGGTAAAAATAACTTACCGAGTATTGAAGCATTATTGAAAATTAACGAGGGACAAACCCAAATTGAGTCATCAGAGAGAGCGCTAATTAATCCGGCACTCAGTCAAGCAGAAAGGCAAGAAGCATTAAACAGAATGGACAAGGCTTGGCAGCAGATTAAAGATAGTTTTAAAGCCTACGAAGTCATTCCACGTATCTCAGAGGAAAACGCACTATATCAACAAATGCTTAAGTATTGGGAGGAGTGGCAGCAGGAAGATCAAGAACTCCTGCGAATTAATCAAGAATTTGAAACACTGGGAATTTTTAATCCTTTGGCTTTGCAGATCGAACTTATTAAGCAGGGTAAAAGTAATTCGCCCGAAATGGCAAGAGCCAAGACTGCTAGTAACCTTTTGAATAAACTTAGTCAGCAATCTAAGGTTATCCGCCTTAAATTTGTAAATTCAGAAAAAGCAACCTTAGCAGTCGTTGACTCCAACAAAAAGCAAGCCGACGCCGCTTATAAAGCCGCAGAAAATGATAGTAGGAAGACTCAAGTAGCTGTCTTATTGGGGATGACAGTTGGACCGCTAATAGCGATTATTTTAGGCATAGCTTTAAGCATAGCGATCGCCAAACCTTTAGATCAAGCGCTGAAAGGTATTATTAATATGATTGTCAGTTCTTCTACTGAGATCGCTGCTACAATTGAGCAACAGGAACGTATTGCTGTACAACAAGCTGCTTCGGTTAATCAAACAACTACCACAATGGATGAATTGGGCGCATCATCAAGGCAATCAGCGATGCAAGCCGAGTCAGCCCTTGAAAAGGCCAGTAATGTCTTAAATATGGCCGCCGAAGGCAGTAAAGTAGTAAATAAAACCCAGCAGGGAATGTTGAGTTTGACGGAAAAAGTCGGAGCGATCGCCGATCAAGTTTTACATTTGAGCGAGCAAACCAATCAGATTGCTAATATTACCAATTTAGTCAGCGATTTGGCTAATCAAACTAATATGCTGGCGATTAACGCTACAGTGGAAGCAGTACGCACGGGAGAACAAGGAAAGGGGTTTGGGGTGGTGGCGACGGAAATTCGCAGACTGGCAGATCAAAGCAAAAAATCGTCGGATCAGATTAGTGATTTGATAAACGGTATTAAGAATTCCATTAATAAAACAGTGATGGTAACAGATGAGGGCAAGAAAACTTTAGATAATAGCCTAAAATTGACTGAAGGTACGGCGGATAATTTTAACAATGTTGCTAATGCTATTAACAGTGTTGTTGTCAGCAGTCAGCAAATTTATCTGAATACCCAACAGCAGGCGATCGCTATTGAGCAAGTGGTAGATGCGATGAATGTTCTGAATAAAGGAGCAACGGATACAGCCAGCGGTATTACCCAAAGTCGAGTTGGCACTAAAACACTTAACAAAGCGGCTTTAAATCTCAAATCCTTAGTTTAATTGAGAAAAGAAAGTAATATCCTAAACTGGGGATTAAGGAGATGGAGAGAGGGAGCATCTCACTTTTGCAGCAAAGCTCGAAATTGGAATTAGGAGTCAGGAGTCAGGAGTCAGGAGGAAAGAAGAAGAAGGAAGAAGGAAGGAGGAAGAAGGAAGGAGCCATAATAAGTGTTTTTACAAATATGAGATGCTCCCTGGAGAGAAAATTTGTCGCATTCCTCATTTCCACTTGGCAATTCCAAATTTTGCCCAAGGATTGAAAGTGACATCTCCCCGTTTAGGCAAGGGCTGGGGAGATGTGAAGTAGGTTTCCTCAAAGGGCTGTCTAGATCTGTATAGAAATTCTCCAGTGAGTGAGGTACAGATTTAGATTTTAGATAAAAGAATTAAAGAATTGAACAAGTGGGGAATTGGTAATTAACTGGCAACTATCTCACGAAAGTTGAGAACCGCTATATCAACGATCGTGGCCCAGAGCAACCTAATATACTATAGCTTGTTAGTCGCTTTGTTTCCGAAGATGCTTGGTGATTCGTCGCCCACCCATCAGTGATCTGATGAAAATCAAGTATTGTTCAGGGGTGGGATTTCTCGTCGCCCCAAAACTCATCTCCTCACTCATCCGCAGGGCGAGTGAGGAGATGAGTTTTGATTAAGCTAACTATTGCAGCCAGTACCAAGGGTTGGTCAGTGCGGCAAACCCTTTTAGTCAGAGTCGATCGCCCAGTTGTATGGTAGATAGCACTTGACAGTTAAATTAACAGGTTATTATGTATAGCACAACAAGTTCAGTTCGATCGACATGACTATCTACATTGGAAATCTGTCTTACCGCGCCACCGAAGAAGACCTGAAAGCAGTATTTGCAGAATACGGCACAGTCAAGCGAGTTGTCTTGCCTACCGACAGGGAAACCGGTCGGATGCGCGGTTTTGCATTTGTTGAGATGATGGAGGATGCCCAAGAAGACGCTGCAATTGCCGAATTAGACGGTGCAGAGTGGATGGGGCGTCCCTTGCGAGTGAACAAAGCTAAACCGAAAGAAGAGGGAAATCGAGGCGCAGGAATCAAAAGAAACGACGGATATTAGTCTGCGATGCGGCGGTTGACATCCTCTCGGAACCCACCTGATGCACCAGTGCGCCAGTAGCGCCGAATTGCAAGCAGCAGTTGATTTTGGGGATGAAATGTCAAATCCGCTGCACAAAAACATCGATTCTTTAGGGGCTGCACTTGATTCATACTTTTTGAGAAAGACAGAATTTATGCACGCTAGTCTAGAAACCCGATTTCTTCCCGGATACCTCGCTGCTAAAACCAAGATTTATCAGGAGAAACCGGGTTGATGAGCCGCAGTCTTAGAAAGAGTAATCCCTAGGACGATATTTTCTTAGACATTTCCCTAATAAGTCAGACAATCGGTGTAGGAGGGAGTGGTTCACGTAAAATAAACCTAATATGGTCAAATATGTACCACCAAGAATTGCTATTCAACGACTTGGAGTATGTTCCAAAACACGCTTAGCGGTGGGAAAAAGAAGGGAAAATCAAAGCGTACAGAACACCATCAGGACAGCGACGATACGACGGAGACTCAGTTGTCGATATTCCATCGACTAAACCAACCATCCTCTACGCCAGAGTTAGCAGTCGAAGTCAAAAAGCCGACCTTCTACGACAGGCTGACTTTCTTCTGTCTCGCTACCCCGGATGTGAAATCATCCAAGACATCGGGAGTGGCCTCAACTTCAAAAGAAAAGGTCTTATCGCCCTATTGGAACACATTTACACAGGCGACATCGGAATGGTTGTCGTTGCCTCAAAAGATAGATTATGCCGGTTCGGATTCGATCTTATCTCATGGTTTGCGGAGCGGGGCGGGTGTAAGATTTTGGTTCTCAACAATAGTTCACTTAGTCCAGAAAGAGAAATGGTTGAAGACATACTCGCAATCATCCATGTCTTCAGTTGTCGATTGTACGGACTCAGAAAGTACAAAAAGCAAATCATTGAAGACTCTGACGTACCGAGTGTACCCAAAGGGGGAAACCAAGAAAATCTGGATGTTGAGAATTCATGCCAATCGCAAAGTTTACAATAACGCAATTTCTTACCTCAACCAACATCAAGGAAAGTTTACCTATTACACTGTTGACAAAAAGACTAATCAGCCAGTTTTGAAAACTTCTGGGAAGCAAGCATTTCGGAGTTTATGTAAAACTTTGGGTTACGAGATAATCCCTGAATGGTGCAAAGAGCTAGGAATAGCTCATGGCTTAGATAACGCCCTCTTCGAGGCTTATACAGCTTGGAAGAAAACTGACAAACAACCAACTCACATAGGTAAAGGGAAAAAGGCGAAAATCAATCCTTTAGCTGGACTAAGACTAGCCAAATTCAGGTCGATTCGATCCCAAAAACAGACCATTCAGTTTGACCCGGGTGATTATAAGAACGGTCATCTCATGGCTAACGCTAGCAAGGGTTTAGAAAAACCTCTTTGGACTGGGCAAGATTTTTGCTTAATCAATTACGACAAAGCTGTAGAAGTCACTTACAATAAAGGACGTTGGTTTGTGAATATGCCTGTAGAGATGGACGTTCCAGCATCGAGAAATGGTGGCAAGACCATCGCACTCGATCCAGGACTGCGCTGTTTTTTGACCGGGTTTGATGGCAATTATTTCACTGAATTTGGGAAACATGACTTGGGACGAATTGCTAGATTGTGTCAGCATTTAGATAAAATTCAATCCAAGCGTGACCAATTGAAAGGTTCGGTATTTTCCCGATTGCGTTACCGACTAAGGCAAGCAATGGAGAAAATAAGAACTAAAATCAAAAACTTGCGCTCAGAAGCTCACAAACAAGTAGGAAGTTACTTGGCGCGTAATTACG
The DNA here is from genome assembly GCF_036702475.1 of Microcoleus sp. D2_18a_B4. NCBI lineage: Bacteria > Bacillati > Cyanobacteriota > Cyanophyceae > Oscillatoriales > Microcoleaceae > Microcoleus > Microcoleus sp. D2_18a_B4. Next base: position 54,451 of record NZ_JAUBTL010000022.1, on the reverse strand, counting down.
ATGTCATTTACTTGCCACACTTTGAGACTTCTGAGATGGTGGCAAGAGGAAGTCGCAAACTTAATTCTAAGTCGGCAAGAGCAATGATGACTTGGGCTTTCTATCAGTTCTCACAAACCTTAGAGCATCTCTGTAATCGTTACGGTTCGAGATTGGTTAGAGTAACTGAGGAATATACCTCCAAAACTTGTACAAAATGCGGTCATATTCATAAAAAGTTGGGTGGCTCTAAAACTTTTAAATGCCCCAATTGTGTTCGTGAAATACCCCGTGATTTTAATGGCGCTTTAGGGATTTTTCTTAAAGCTTTGTGGGATACCACCATACTCTCAGACGTGTCTGATGAGTGTGCTATATTTGGATTCTCTCAGGTTGTCGGAGATTGTCTGGATTAAAAGTATCAGTAAACTCGCCCTTTTTCATCAATATAAACTGACCGGTCTTGCCTAGTGCGGCCGTCTGCTCTGGTGATGCGAATCGTCAAAATGTTTGTCTGCGAGTCAACGTTATAGTCGTATTTCAAAGTTGTGGTTCCTCTTGCGACATTAATCGGAATATTGGCAATGTCGCCGGTGCGATTGCTGATGCGAACAATGATGTTTCTGCTGGCTCCGACTGGCAAGGATGACAAGCTGGCACCTGATTCACCGTATTCTAGGTTCAAGCCCGTTTCATTTAACAGTCTGAGGGTAATGTTGCGAGTATTGTCAACCTGCGCTTGAGGTTGCCAGAATCCGGGTTTGGTGCCACCGTCAGTTGCAGGTTGAGATAATGCTGGATGGGGATGCAGAAAGGCCAGGGCGGCAAGTATTGCTGCGGTTGCAATAATTTTTGATTTCACTGTTTGTACCTCCGATTCAAGTGTTGGTGATATTTCTAGCATAGCTTTAAAATCTGATCTTTTGATAGCGGAAGGAAAAAGAAGGAAGAAGCAATCTTGGGCTCATGTTTCAGCAATTAATAATGTCTTCACCGTCGGGCGCGGTTGCTATATCTACTCAGAAACCGGATTTCTGTAGTTGTTAATATCCCTGGACGCACGGGTTGTCTAGAAATCCGATTTCTGAGCGGGTGGCTGCTTGCCAAAGGTATGATTGAGAGTAGAAACCGGATTTCTGAGGTGAAGTGCGTCCGGGAGTTGTTAATTGTTAATTATCGATCGAGCGGCTTCTAGCAGCAGGCGTTGTTCGGCGCGGACGATCGCCCTGCTAGTTTGTTCTACAGCATCGACATTGACCGAAATAGACGAAATTCCCCACCGCACGAAGGATTCAACTGTATGGGGATACAATGCGGGAGCGTCGCCACAGATCGAGCAAGGAATGCTGGCAGCCCTCGCCTCTTTGATTAATTGTTCGATCGCCCTCATCACTGCTCGATCGCGCCCGTTGAAAGCACCTGCTACCTGGTCGGAGTTGCGGTGACTGCCTAACAGAAATTGGGTTAAATCGTTGGTGCCGATAGAAATTCCTTGAACTCCGGCTTTTACGTAATCTGGTAATAAAAATAACACCGAAGGAACTTCCGCCATAATCCACAGTTGAAATTCGGGCGATCGGTTTTTCCAAACTGTTTCTAAGCGCTGGCGGCAGTAGATAAACTCCTCAACAGAGCGCACGAAAGGCAAAATTAAATTAACATTGGTATGGCCTGACTCGCAGACTTTTTGAAGTACGCACAGTTCCCAATCAAATAATTCCGGTTCAAAGGTATAACTGAAACTGCCGTGGGCGCCTGACTCGCGTAAATCGAGAGATCGATAAAATATTGGCTGCGGCGAAACGGCCGCAGCAAATAAGCTGAGGCAATCCGCCATGCGATCGACAAATTCCGATTGGCGGCCGTCTTGTAGCCAAACTTTGGGGTTTTGACAGTCCAAAGCTTCTAATGCCATTAATTCCGATCGCAGCAATCCGATGCCGTCTATTGGCAGATTTTTGAGGCGGTCAATCGAACTTGTTTGGCTGACATTAACTAGCAGTTGAGTCGCCGTTGGTGGGCCCCAAACATATTGAGTAGACTCAGATTGTCGAGCTTTAGACGCCCAATTGGACGATCGATCGGAGGTAGAAGATTGGTGTTTGGCTATTGACATTTTGGCTGCTGTACTGTATATATCTGCCTTTTTTGCTGTGTCCCGAAGTCGGCGGCTGTCTCCTGTCTCGATCGCATCCGGTTGAGTGAGGGCAAAAACTTCTCCGCTATCGCCGTCTACCAAAACCGAATCGCCCGAGGCGATCGCCCGCGTGGCCCCGGCAACTCCCACAACGGCGGGAATCCCCAATTCTCTCGCTAAAATGGCGCCGTGGCAGGTCATGCCCCCTTGTTCCGCAACCACCCCAGCAGCCACTTTTAGCCAAGGCAGCCAATTCGGATCGATTGTCGGGGCTACCAAAATGCCTCCCGCTAAGAATTCCGCGTTTTCTGGGTGGGAATTAGTCATAACTTGGGCAATTGCTTCGGCTTTTCCCGATGCTGCTCCCACACCTCTAAGTATCGCAGGAGTTCGGGCTGGGGCGATCGAGTTTGGATGCGGGAGGGATCTCGAATTTTCCTCTACGGGCGCAGCTTTTTCCGCTTTCACAAGACGAACTTGAGTGAAATAAAACTGCGGTTCGCCGCTGTTTGCTGTCTGGTTGAGCGTCCACTCTAAAATTAAATCCGAGTCAAATTCTGCGATCGCTTTTTTACTCAATTCAATGATTTCTTGCAGTTGCCATTCCTCTAAAACGTATTCTGTTTGTGCTTCCTCTCCCAGCGCTAAAACTTGTACGCAACAGTCAGCAAAATCAGGAATTATAAATGGAGAATCGGGAATTGGGAAAGCAGCAAACTTGCCCAGTAGCAGTTTTTTTTTCGGTTCACCCTCACCGACTTTGAGATTGTAGGCTAATGTTTTGTAACCGATCCGCTGGAATTTAACCGCGCTTGTTTCCGGCTGCACTTGATAGTAATCGGGGATGGTTTCTCCCCTAGCCAGGGACAATCCCAAACCGCTGGTGGCTTGGACTTCCCACTGTGCACCCGCCTTTGTTTTCACCTCGCCCGCGGCGATCGCTTCTTGAAGTGGCTGCACCAAAACTGCAGGATTGATTTGCTGTACCCGCAGGCCGCACCGCTGCCAGTAAAATAGACTTCGGGCTCTGAACATTTCTGCCCAAGCTCGTTTGAGTCCGGCCCCAATGGCTTCGGGTTCTGCCCGTACTGCCTGAGATTCCAGAATGCCGACTGTTTTCGGGTTCCAGGAAGTCAGGGAAGGGCGAAAAATTAAGGCTGTGGAGTTTAAGTTTGACTGTGAGTTGAGTTGAGAAACCGCAGACTCTAGGGTGGAGAGCAGTGAATCGGGCAGTTTGCCGGCGAGGATTTGGTGGCGGATGCTGCGGGCGATCGATTGCAGTTGTCTGGGTTCATCGACATTCAAGTGCAGGGAAGAGTGTGGCCAGTCAGCAAACAGCGGCTCTAGGCACTCGATCGACTCTAAAAACTGCCAGAATGTTGTAGCCGGCACGACAAAACCCGGTACAACGGGATGATTTTTCTGGAGCAAACAGCTCAAGTAAAATGCTTTTTCTCCCACTGCATCTCGGTCTGAAGGTTGAATTTTGTCTAACCAGTAGAGGTTTTTCACGCTGCGAGCCTGTCGGTGGAAACTGATTGAAGTTGAAAGTTTTTCCCATTAATCACTTACGATAATTTTAGGATGAACAAGCGAAAATGGACGGGATTAGTCAAATCTTTTCTCAATCTATTTCTTAAGTCTAACTGTCCTCTTTGTCAGCGACCGGCCGCCGGAGAGTTGTGTCCGTACTGTCACAAGCAACTTCAGCGATGTCAGTTAAGCGATCCCGGTCGATTTTGGCATTCAGAGCAGCGTGTTTTTGTGTGGGGTGAGTATGGCGGGGCTCTCAAACGGGCGATCGCAGCTTTGAAATATGACGGCAATCCGCAATTAGCCAAACCTCTAGGCGGCTGGCTGGCGGAAGCTTGGCTGAGTTTTCCCGAATTAGCTATAGACAATTTAACAGTTGTACCGATTCCCCTGCATCAAGAAAAGCTGAAGGAGCGCGGTTTTAACCAGGCGGAACTTTTGGCTGAAAGTTTTTGCGAGCTGACTGGTTTGCCTTTGCAGCGGCACGGTTTGGAGCGGGTGAAAAATACTCAGGCTTTATTCGCTCTGACGCCGCAGCAGCGACAAGCGGAAATGAAAAATGCTTTAGGTTTGGGGAAAGATTTTCGCCGCCGGCGCCCGCGCGATCGAGTGCTGTTAGTTGATGATATTTACACTAGCGGTACTACGGTTAAGTCGGCAATTAAAGTATTGGAAGAGTCGGGAATTTCGGTTTACGGAACTGTGGCACTTGCAACTCCGAATAAGATGAATCGGTAAGTTGTGACGGGAGCATCTCAATGAAAGCAGCAAAGCTCGAAATTGGAATTAGGAGTCAGGAGTCAGGAGCCAGGAGAAAAGAGTCAGAAGGAAGAAGAAAGAAGTGTTTTTGCAAATATGAGATGCTCCCGTTGTGACTGGCTTGAATTTTAAACAGGTTTGTAGTGAGGAAATGATATTTATCAGGATTTGCTAATAAGATTTTTTGGAAAAAACGAACCGCGAAGACGCGAAGGACGCGAAGAAAGAGAAGGGAGAGAGTTTAGGCTGAAAGTGGGAATTGGTTGCTGATGTTCCACCGGCTGCCGTCGTGAAGCAGTAAAGTTAACGCCGAAGCGGTAAACTCAAAGTGGAGCGATCGCCCAGCAAATTCCAACCAAGCCGTTTGAAAATTCTCTTTAGTTAAATCGCGAAACGCTACTGTCATGTGCGGTACAAATGGGCGAGTTTGAGAAACTCGATCGACAATTCCCAAATTTGCCTCCAAATAACTCATCAAATCTTTGTGAATTTCCAGCAATTCGGGCGATTTGACAACATCAGCGTAAATGACGCGGGGGGCGAAAGCAGCAAAACCGGATAGAGTAACGGGAATGGGCAGCCGATTTGCAGAAAACTGGTTCAAACTTTCCTCTAATTTGGGAACATCCTCCGCTAACGAGTGAAAAGGAGGTTGCAGCGTGATGTGCGGCGGCGAATTCAAAGCACCGCGGCTGTTGTAGTGTTCCGCAAAATACTGTTGAATCTCAGTAATCTGGTGTTCAATATCGGGAGGCGGCACTAGGGCAATAAAAAATCGCTGTTTTGACTGGTTCATAGGATAACATCGCAGTTGAGAAAGGATGGTGCAAAATGGAATATAGAGCATTTGCCCTAGATCCCGTTGCCGATCGCCCATTCCCAATCTAAAATATAAAATCTAAAATCCCAAATAAAAATGCCTTGGTTTGTCAAAATTGAGCAAGGAATTGTTGAAAAGCCTGTCTTTGACCAATACGTGCCAGCTCACAGAGCTTATGTCCGAGAGTTGATTTCTAAAGGACACCGAGCGAAAACTGGCTACTGGGGGCGGCGGGGCGGCGGTATGTTGATGTTTGAGGCGGGTTCGATGGATGAGGCGAAGGCGATCGTCGCTGAAGACCCGCTGGTGAAGAATGGTTGCGTTATTTATGAAATTTATCACTGGTGTGTGGTTGAAGAATAAATAACTGTGTTATACTCATAACTGAACTGGACCCACGCGATTCCAACGCCCAAATCTTGTCAGGACCGGAAGGTAGCAGCAACACGGGATGCTTGTAATAGGCGTGGTCTCCGGTTCACCCAGTTTTATGAGGTGTAGCTCCTATGCCTGGTTTCGGAGATATTTTACAAAAAGCAGTTTACCTTGGTGTCGGGCTAGCTTCCTACGCTGGTGAAAAAGCTGGCAGCAAGTTAACTGAATTACGCACTGAAGCCCAAAAGCTGGCAGACGAATTGGTGAAGCGGGGCGAGATGTCCACGGAAGAAGCTCGCCGCTTTGTTGATGACATGGTGCAACAGGCTCAACAGCAGCCCCCCGTAGCCTCGGCTGGGAACGAAAAACCCGCTGAACCTCGGCGGATTGAAATTGTTTCTGAGGAAGAAGATGTCTCGGCAAAAGATGCTAAAGAGACAGGCGGCGTAGACAAGCTCCGCGAACAGGTGCAGAATTTACAAGAGGAATTGCGGCGGCTGAAGCGGGATTAAGCAGCAAAAAGCTCGCTCAGCAAAGCATGAAGGGAACTCAGGATAATACTCTTGAGTTCCCTTTTTGAATATCTGCCCTGTCAGATGTGGACGGATATCAGGCAATAGGTAATAGAATTGAAAGTAGGTGCGATCGCTTCGCATGAGGCTGGCTGCACCTGTCTGTAAAATATTTTGTAATAGCAAGCTGTCAAATTCATGGAAGATTGGTCTAAAGATTTTTTTGGAGTAATGGAAAATGCTGTTTCTGAAGTAGAGCAGTTTTTCAGCGAAATGGGCGAAGAGTTTGTCGAAATGCTGGACGTTTTGGCAAAAATGTCGGAAGAGTTTACAGAACAAGTACAAAATAATCTGATTAACGACATTGACGGTTATTTCAATGAATTTGACGGTTTATTTAATGAATTTATCGAACCGATAATTGAAATTTACCGCGACTTCGACCCGGAGTTTGATGAGATAGATTTGTCGATGGTGACTTATGTAGACCCTTCGCCGACGCAGCAGCCGGCTTGTCGCGGTTGTCGCAACTATCACGGTCAAGTTTACGGGGGAAATTTGTTGGTTTGTGCGATGCACCCTACCGGTGTGGAATCGGAGAGTTGTGCTGATTGGGAAACTGACAGCGATATGAATCCTTTTTAAGACGGGAGTTGAGTTGTTGAGGGGTTAATGGCTTATGGTAACGTCAATTCAGTCTCCGTCAAAGCTTTCTCTGGAAGAGTTTCTGCTATTGCCAGAGACTAAGCCTGCTAGCGAGTATGTTGACGGTCAAATTTCTCAAAAAGCTATGCCGCAAGGAAAACATAGCACGTTACAAATCAAATTTTCATCAGCTATTAATCAAGTTGGCAAACCGCAAAAGTTAGCTTTTGCTTTTCCTGAATTGCGCTGCTGTTTTGGGGGATGTGCTGTTGTTCCAGATTTAGCAGTATTTGAGTGGTGGCGCATTCCTCTAAATTCTCAGGGAGAAATTGAAAATAGGTTTGAAATTGCTCCAGATTGGATAATTGAGATTTTATCGCCGGATCAAAGTTCAACTCGCGTGATTAAGAAGGTTCTGTTTTGCCTCAAAAATAAGACTAAATTGGGTTGGCTGATTGACCCGGAAGAAGAATTGGTAATTGTTTTTAAACCGCAGCAAGAACCTGAGATTAAGGAGAATCAAGATATTTTACCAGTTCTGGATGTGCTGTCGCATTTGCAAATGTCGGCGGCGGATTTGTTTGGGTTGTTAAGTTTCGATCGCCCGTGAGTTACAGTTGAGTATAGGGAATTTTGCATCTAACGGCATTTAAAGGTGAATCGCTCAACGGCTAATAATTCGCAATTTGGGTTTCCGAAGATGCCGCCATCGCTGCAATTGCGACAGTATCAGCGAGTGGCGGTTGCTAATTGGTTTGCGAATCAGGGACGCGGTACGCTGAAGATGGCAACGGGTAGCGGCAAGACGATTACTGCACTGGCGATCGCCACTGAATTATACAATAAAATTAACCTGCAAGTCCTCCTCGTAATTTGCCCTTACTGCCACCTGGTGAATCAGTGGGCGCGCGAATCCGAGAAATTTGGTTTAAAACCTATTTTGGCTTTTGATAGCGCCCGCAGTTGGCAAAACAAGCTGGCTGCGGGTTTGTATGAAGTGCGATCGGGGGATAGAGCATTTCTCACAATCATCACTACTAATGCTACCTTAATGGGAGATAGTTTGCGATCGCAACTGCGCTATTTTCCAGAAAAAACCCTGATTATTGGAGACGAAGTTCACAACTTAGGCGCGCCCCGTTTAGGAGAAAGTTTGCCGCGCAATATTGGACTGCGACTCGCCCTTTCCGCCACCCCAGAAAGGCATTTCGACGAACAAGGAACCGAAGCTATTTTATATTATTTCGGCCCTGTTTTGCAGCCGGAACTTACCTTAGCCGACGCCATCCGCCAAAAAGCCTTAGTACATTATTTATACTATCCAATTTTAGTAGAATTGACAGAAGCAGAAACCCGCAAGTATTCCCGCTTAACTCAAAAAATTGGCTGGGCGCTTTGGGGCGATGAAAAAGTAGAAGAAAATGATGCTTTAACAACTTTATTAATGCAGCGAGCTCGGTTAATTGGGGCTGCGGCTAATAAATTAGTAGCTTTGCGAGAATTAATGATTCACCGTCTCGACACCGCCCATACTTTATTTTACTGCGGCGATGGTGCGATCGAAGGAGGTGCCCGCCGAAATAACAACCGCCAGCTAACAGAAACCGCGAAGTTATTGGGTTCAGAATTAGGCTACCGAGTTAACACTTATACGGCGGCAACTCCTTTAGCAGAAAGAGAACGATTGCGTCAGCAATTTGAGAGTGGAGAATTGCAAGGTTTGGTAGCGATTCGATGTTTGGATGAAGGCGTTGATATTCCAGCAATTCGCAATGCTGTAATTTTAGCAAGCAGCACCAATCCGCGCCAGTTTATTCAGCGCCGGGGACGCATTTTGCGGCCACATCCGGGGAAGGAAAGGGCAACTTTATTTGACATGATAGTTTTGCCTCCTGATTTGGGCAGAGAAACCCTAGAAGTCGAGCGCAATTTGCTGCGAAAAGAGTTGAAGCGGTTCTTGGAATTTGCCGATTTAGCCGACAATGCTGGGGAAGCTAGAGTGAAATTGCTGCAACTTCAGAAGCGTTACGGGCTATTAGACATTTGACATTTATTAAGGTTCGGTTTATGTTTGAGAATAGAGAATTATTTGATCGCAGTTTTAGTTGCTAGTTTTAATAATTGCAAAAAAAATATGACGGAAAATCTGAATGAAAATTTGATGATGGCATTTAGATATGAAGATAGTGCGATCGCAGCCGTACCGACAAGCATTTTAGCAGAAAAGCGTTCTTCTTATCAAACTCATCAGGAATTTAGCGACGTACAGCAACCAATTACTAGCGCGCCACCGGAAGTACGTCAAATTATCGAGCGGGTATTGGAAATTGAAAAAGATAAGTTGTACATGAGAGCTCCCCGCCACATTAACGATGACATTTTAAAAATTATTAAGGAAGCAATTGTATGAAGTTAATCTCAATTACTCTGTGCAACTTTCGTCAATTTTACGGCAAAAGCCCCGAAATTAGGCTAGCTTGGGGCGGGCAAAATATTACAGTAATTCACGGTAATAACGGGGCGGGAAAAACTGCTTTGATGAATGCCTTTACGTGGGTACTTTACGGAAAATTTAGCGCGGCTTTTGCGGCGGAAGAACAATTAGTAAATAAGCGCGCTCTGGCTGAGGCGGAAATGGGAAAAGCCGTAGGTTGTTGGGCGGAAATTGTGTTTGAACACGACAGCACGCGCTACCAAGCAAGACGAATTTGCCGTGCTTATAAAAGTGAAAACACTGTAGAACATGGTAAGGCTGAATTGTTTCTGAATGTAGCAAAAGATAACGGTCTCTGGCTGAAGCCGGATCAGCATCCCGATGATATTATCGGGCGGATTTTGCCGGAAAGTTTACATAAATATTTCTTTTTTGATGGGGAGCGAATCGAGCAAATTGTTCGCTATGACAAGAAGGCAGAAATTGCGGAAGCTACTAAGGAGTTGCTGGGGGTGGAAGTGTTGAATCGATCGATTCGGCATTTACTAGAAGCAAAAAAATCTCTTGAGACAGATTTAAATATAATTGGGAATGCTGAAACGAAGAAACTTTTAAAAGACAAGCAAAAAATTGAGCAAGAAGCTGAGCAACTTGCGAGCAGACAAGTAGAAATCGAGCGTGAATTGGCGAACCAAGGGGAGTTAAAAAAAGCAGTTAATGGTAACTTGTTGGAACTTAGCGGTGCTGCGGATTTACAAAAATTGCGAGACGAATTGGAGATGCAAAAAAGTTTATTTAAGCAACAAATTGTACAGGCTACAGATGCTCTAAAACGAGCAATTTCTGTGCGTGGCTACGCGGTTTTTCTGTCAGATGCGGCGGCTGAATTTGAAGTGATTGTTGAAGGTTTGCGCGAAAAAGGCGACTTGCTTTCGGGGATTCAGCGGCCGTTTTTGGAAGAGTTATTAGCGCAGCAGCGGTGTATCTGTGGTGCGGAATTAGTGGAGGGTTCTGAGTCTCGCCAACAGGTTAGCGGTTGGATGGATAAGGCTGGTGTTGGCGATGTGGAAGAAACAACTATTCGGATTAGCGATCGCGTAAATGAAATTGATAGGCAAGTGGCTGATTTTTGGGAGGAAATTGACCGACAGCAAGGCAATATCAGCCATGACAGAACCGAACTTTCTCGCGTGGAAACGCAGTTAGACGATATTCACAACAAGCTGCGAAATTTTCCTGACGAAGATGTCAGCCGCTTGCAAAAGCGCTTGGATGAAATTGAGGCCAAAATTGGCGATTTGCACCGGGAAACAGGCTCTAACCAGCAGCAGATTGAGAGTTTGAATGTGCAGGTGTCGGCTTTGGACAAGCAAATCGATAAGCAGCAACTGAATGAGCAAAGGCAAGTATTAGCCCAGCGCCGGATTGCTGCGACTCAGGATGCGATATATCGCCTAACTGAAGTGCGAGATCGCTTAGAAAAACAGTTTTGTTCTCAGTTAGAAAAGCGGGTGCAAGATATTTTTAGTCAAATTTCTTTTACTCCTTACATCCCCAAGTTGAGCGATAAATACGAACTGACGCTAGTAGAAAATACGTCGGGACAAGAATCATTGGTTGCCGCTTCTACGGGAGAAAATCAAATTCTCAGTTTGTCGTTTATCGGCGGAATTATTGAGGGTGTGCGGGAGTGGAGTCAAAAGAATACTTTGATGGGCCCGGATAGCAGTACGTTTCCAATTGTGATGGATTCTCCCTTTGGGAGTTTGGACGAGATTTATCGCAAGCAAATCGCGAATAAGCTACCGAAGTTGGCGAATCAATTGGTAGTTTTGGTAACAAAAACTCAGTGGCGCGGAGAAGTTGCTCAAGAGATGGAAAGTTGCATTGGCAGGGAATACGTGCTGGTGTACAATTCTCCGAAAGCTGATTGTGAAGAAGATGCGATCGAACTGGGCGGGACGCGCTATCCTTTAGTTAAGCGCAGTCCCAATGAATTTGAATATACGGAAATTGTAGAGGTGGATTATGGCTTCTAATTCGGCAATTACGCAGGTTTTGGAAACGGATATTTGGGTGAAGGCGACGTGGGAAGAGTTTCTGAATTTTTCGGAGGATTCAGCATGGGAAAAGGGCAAGTTTTATTACTATCAAGAACACATGAGGATAGAAATGTCACCAGTAGGGCCATTGCACAGTCGTCATAATTCAGTAGTTTCGAGAGTAGTCAATTTTTATACAGCTTTGAGAAATATCCGAATAGTGGAGTTAATTAATGCCAGTTTTCGCAAAACAGGTATTCGGGAATTTCAACCTGATTGGTCTTATTATATAGGTGCAGATTTTGAATTACCTCCTCGCACGAATACGCCCATTAATTTGAATGGGTTTGCACCTCCAGCTTTAGTGGTGGAAATAGGAGCATCTTCTAGTGCCGATGATTTGGGAGTAAAGCGTTTAATTTACGAACATTCTGAAGTCCAAGAATATTGGGCAGCTAATGCAAATACGAATGCAGTATTTGCCTTTGCTATTACTGCTGGAGGGAGTGGGACAATTCAAAATTCACTGGTTTTACCGGGCTTAGAAATAGCGTTAATTGAGGAAGCTTTGAACCGGAGTCAAACAGAAGATGATGGGGAAATTAATCGCTGGTTGATTCAAATTTTTAGTCAAGGTTGAAAGGAGTTTGACGTGAAAAAAGAGTATCATAAGTTGGTGCGCGATCGCATTCCTGAAATTATTCGGGAAAGCGGGAATGAATGCGAGGTGGTAATTTTGTCGGAGGCAGAATACCGTCAAGCTTTGCTGCAGAAATTGATTGAAGAAGCGGGGGAAGCGGCGGAGGCCCAGGAGGAAGATTTGGTGGCGGAATTGGCGGATTTGTATGAGGTGATAGATGCGGTGATGGCGAGTTTTGGCATTTCGGGCGATCGACTTTTGGCCGAACAAATGAAGCGGCGGGAAGCAAGAGGAGGTTTTGCACAAAAAATTATGTTGTTGCGGACATTGTGAAGTGCGCCCGGTTGAAACCGGGCGCTACACAAAGGAAGTCCGCCTGCGCGGACTGTTGGATATTTGCGAGATGTATTATAGTTAGAAACTAGATATTATGGCAATGGCTGCTAACAAAATTAGAATTGCTAAAGATAAAGCGGAGTTAGTCAAATCATTAACTTTATCGGATAACCACACTGGCCCTTTCCAGACTTACGCCGATGTCATCGCTTTCGCCGCATCCTTGGGAAAACAGCGGAAAAAACGATCGCCTTTGGGGGAAATTTCTAAACGAGAACCGGGTGCGATCGATGTTGATATTTTTGTATCGAGGGGCTACGATATGGCGATTAAGTTAATTGCGATCGCCGAAACCAAAAATCCTCAAATTCTCTCCCATCTCGACGAACAATTGGAAGCAGAACGCTTGCAAATTTTTGAAGAATATGCTAATGGGGGACTGGAAATTTTGCGAGAAGAGTTGCGGGGTGCGGCGGATTATACCGATCGCCTTTTGTTGGTTTTGATTTCTGAAAGAGATAACCAACATCGGTCAAATGAAGAATTCGATTTAAGCAAGTTCTTATTTTAATAGGTTTTAAATGAAGCACATCCCAAAAGATATAATCCAGAGATGCTTAAAGGAATCTGCAAAATTTCTCGCTTACAGTTACTCAGCATTTATCATCTGCTATTTCATTTTCAAACTAATTTTTTGGGATAGACTGTGGATTATTGCCTTAATTAGCACTTTTAGCCCCTTAATTTTATTCCCAACTTTCCTGCTTCCTATCATCGGCTTGTCAATTATCAAAAAAAGATGGTTCACTATTATTTCGGCGATCGCCTGCATTATCCTAATAAGTTGGCTGCACGTCAAATACTTTTCTCCCACCCCCGTCAAAATCACAGACTCGCAGCCCAGAATCAAAATTCTATCCCATAACCTCAGTTGGCATAAAACTCAGTCACCTACTTTATTTAAACTGATTGACCAGCAAAAACCCGATATTATATTTTTACAAGAAATCGTTAGTAAACATACCGAAAGAGCTTTCACCTGGTTAAAAGCAGACTACCCGTATCAAATTGGCACTCCCCCTGTAGGAATTCTCAGTAAATATCCGATTGTATCCAGCGAAATACTGCACTTAGCCGGCCATCGAGAAACGCAGCAACGGGCAATTATTAAATTTAACGAACAAGAAGTAGTGATTTACAATATGCAAGCTACCGGGCCGTGGTTTAAGAGATATAGAATCGGGCGTTTTCTCCAAATTCCAGTTTACAAATATGGCAAACGAGCGCCTGAAATTCAAGACTTAGTGCAGCGAGTTGAGCGAGAAACTCTGCCAGTAATCGTCGCTGGCGATTTTAATATGACAGACGAAACTCAAGACTATGACAGGGTGCAGAAAGTTATGCAAGATGCTTTCCGAAAAGCGGGATTTGGGTTGGGTTTTACCTGGCCTCACGGTTGGGAACTTAAGTTATTGGTAAAAAGGTCGAATTGGAGATTAAATTATCCGGTTTGCCGGATTGATTATATTTGGTATTCAAAGCATTGGGGTGCTAAATCGAGTTCGGTTTTGGAGGCAACAGAGTCCGATCATTTGCCTGTAGCAGCAGAACTTATTTTGTTGAAATAAAGCGGTATAATGTATATAAATTGAGAGGTAAACTTTGGTACAGTATCGAGCGGTAGTAGTGTTTTATAGACAAAAATTGCTAAAAGTGATAATATAAATATACAACTTTCCTTGAGCTATATGTTAAAATAAGTATTAGGTTGAGTGATTGAGAAATGCCTACTGCTGCCCAGCTAGAGAGTTTATATCGAATCAGTTATCAACTGACATACACGATGCTTCAGCCTATACATCTGATTTGTGTTGACGATCGCACTCGTAACGTATACATATTGGCTGGGTACGATGAAGAGCTTGAGTTCCAAATTTTACCAAATGGGGAGTTTGCTGATGAGCCAAGTTAACTATAACGCTATGTCGAATACTGAATTGAAACAGTATTTTCTTAAACATCGTGGAAATCGAGCCGCTTTTCAGGCGTACTTAGACAGAATCAATCAGCATCCGCTGAGGATTATTGCAAGTCCCGGCGATCCAGATTTTGATGAGAAAGTTCAAGCCGCAATTCGCCGCAAGTTAGAAATGGCAAGAAATCGCAATAGTTAGCAATCTAATAAAATTGATAGGCACACCCATGCAAATTAACCTCACCATTACCGATCGCCTAGAACAGCAACTTCTTGAGAAAGCTAGCCAACTCAACCTGCCCATTGAAACCCTGATTTTAGAATCGCTGCGCCAACTGTTTCAAGAAGACGAAGAAGAGCTATCTAAAGAAGATATCCTCAACAGTCTTCGGATTGCGCTTCAGGAAGTAGAAGACGGTAAAGTTCACCCGATCGCAGAACTTTGGGATGGTATTGATGTCTGAACTACCCAGCATCCAGGTTCTGTTTGCAGATCAATTCAAGCGCCAACTCCGAACCCTCGCCAAACGCTATCGTCAGATTCAAACCGACTTGCAACCTCTCCTACAGCAGTTGCAAGCAGGCGAATGTCCAGGCGATCGCATTTCTGGTACAGGCTACACCGTCTTTAAAGTAAGAGCCAAAAACAGTGACATTAGTAAAGGGAAAAGTGGAGGCTATCGCATCATTTATCAAGTCACATCAACCACTTGTTTCATCTTGCTCATCATCTATGCCAAATCTGACCAAGAAACGGTTGCTGTAGAAGAAATTAATGATATTATCGATAACTTCCGCAATCAGCAACAATAAAAACTTAGCTAAGCACGGGCGGCAATCCTACCTCTTGCGGCTGCACAAATCGGCCGTTAAAACTAACAGCTTTATCCTCAAAAGTCCTCGCTTCCGCTACCGCTTGCCGCAAATGAGCTCGATCCATATCATCCTGAATTCCCCCCACCAAATATACAATTAACTTCGTTGCTAAATCCTTTCCAGAAACTAGCACTCGCTTTTTGTTCGGATCGTACAAAATCCCGTACCACGCAGACTCAGGATTATCCATGTGGCTAAATCCTTCATCGACATCGAATCTGCGGAGTTTGTCGAAAATAGATTTCAGGGAAAGTTTCTTTCTAAATACTAGAATACCCAAAGCATTAGCTAAAGCAATTTGACCGACTGGACGGAACAAAATATTTCCCTCGCCCCCTGGCTTTTCAAAACTAAATCGGCGCAATTCAGCCGTTTCTTCGCCGCTTTCAATTCTTTGATAGCTGGGTAAAGTTGCTAAATGATCGAACAATTTTTTAAACTCTTCAATTCCCTCTTTTAGTTCTTCATCTTCGGGACGCATGGGAATTAAACCTTTTCGTTCCGGCTTCCAATGAGGGAATTTGTATTCTAAATACCGTTCCGACATATCTTGCAGCGCTTGCAATGTGGTTAAGACTGTTGATTTTGCTGCGACTGTGGCGCTGTCCCAATTGACGCGGGGGTTTCTGTCTTCTTGTTCTTTTAATAAGGGATGGGTGACGGCAATTTTTCGGGCCGCGATCGCAAATCCGTTGTCCTCGTTCAATAATGCTAGCTGGCCCTGACTCAGCGTTACCGCCATTAGGTTAACGTGCACAAAGATCGATCGCACGCGCCGTTGTGCTTGCTGTCGCGTTTCCCCCGCTACCGCCGCCGGGATAAACTCAATCCCGATTTTTTCGTGAGCTAATTTATACACTGTTTCGGGGTCGATTTGATACTCTTCTGCTAAATCTTCCAGAGTAATTGCAGCGCCCACAGGTTTTTTATTTTTGTTGTATCTTTGCAGGATTCCGGTTTTAATTAAACTCATTAAACCTTGAACTCCCATCAGCCGATGCTGGCCGTCTAAGGCAAAAATTGAGACTTTTTGAGAGACATTCAAAAGCCCTAAGTTCTCGTTTTTATCAAAGGATGTAAATTCAGTCGCGGATTTGGTTGCTACGCCATTTTTATCCCATTCCTCGGCTAAAGGATTATCAACCCACGGGGGACTGACGACTACTAAAACTGCGGGGAATTTGTGCGATTTTCGGGCTGCTAAATATTGAGTTAGGGCGGCTTGGCGCGACCAATCTAAGGGACGCTGGATAATTTCGTCAATGGTTTCGTCGTCGCGGACGATGTTGTTGGTTTGGAGGTCGAATTTTTGGCGGAAAAGCGGCATCTGGGAGGCGAAACGGACGCGAGAGTCTAACCATTCTAGGGTTACTGAACCGATGTATGCTTCGCTGTTTCCCATCTGGGTTTTTTGTACGAAAATGCGATCGTCCTTTCCTAAATAATTATCTAATAAAAGTGCGATTTCCTGTCTGTCGCTATTTTCTTTTTCTAATATTTTTATAGCGAGGTCATCCGCTGGGTGGCTGTTCATCGGCGGTTTTTATATAATTAGGCTATTTTTTCAAAAAATATCATGTATTAAAGTTTATGTCAACACTTGTTTTTAAAAAAACCTTGTGAAATACTTAATTTATGCCCTACTAGCCGACCTCAAGACCATAAAGTTTGCCAAAAGTCAATAGATATTAATGCCCCATGCCCCATGCCCCATGCCCCATGCCCCATTCCCAATGCCCCATTCCCAATGCCCCATTCTAAAATATGTCTACTCCTTCTTTTGAATACATTTTGCCGGTAATTCGGGGCATTCAAGCGGGCCGCGAATATTACGTGTCGATGTGTCCGGTGCGTTTTTTGCCGAAATTATTTCCCTTTGAATCTGAAGATTTGCCGCCGTCTATGCGGGCGAAACGCGCGCTTAACAAAGCTAGGATTCCCGAAATTGCTGAGTATTTTGTTAAGAATCCTACAAGTTATACTTGTGGGGCAATTGCTGCTTCGATTGATGCGGATATTACTTTTGAAGCAGTGGGAAATGAGGCGGAGGAACGGAAAATTGGTCGCTTGCGAGTGCCGATGGATGCTAAGTTTACTATTAATGACGGACAGCATCGGCGCGCGGCTTTTGAGATGGCTTTGAGGGAAAATCCGCAGTTGGGATATGAGACGGTGGCGCTGATTTTGTTTCTCGATATTGGGTTGGAAAAATCGCAGCAGATGTTTGCTGATTTGAACGGTTTTCAAGTTCCTTTGGAGGCGTCACTCACTCTACTTTACAACCACCGGGACGATCGCGCTTTTGTGGTGAAGGCTGTTGTTAAGCAGGTTGAGGTTTTCCGGTGTTTGACGGAGATGGAGAAGGGGAGTCTGAACGGGCGATCGCACAAATTGTTTACGCTGAGTGCGATCGATCGTGCTATCATGGCTTTGCTGTCTAATATTCACGGCAGCGAACAGGCAAAACCCTCTGGTTCTCGCACCAAAAAAGAACAGAAAGAGGAAGAACTTGCTCAAAAAATACAACTGGCGGTTAGTTATTGGAATGCGGTTTGCAGTTTTATTCCAGATTGGCAATTAGTTCTGCACAAGCAAGTTGCGGCGGGGGAAATGCGCCGGGATTGCGTACACTGTCAGAGTGTTGTGCTTGAGAGTTTGGGGGAAGTTGGGGCGGCTTTGCGATCGGTTTTTCCTGAGAGTTGGGAGGAACGTTTGAGCCTTTTGCAGCAGGTTGATTGGTCGATTTCTAATCCTGATTGGGAGAATGGGATTTTGTTGAAGGGGGGGATTTCTAAGTCGAGGGCGAGTGTTAGTTGGATGACTGATTATTTGAAGGTGAGGTTGGGTTTGGAAACCGCAGATAGAGCACAGGCGTGACGCGCGTAGATACAGCACAGGCGGGACGCGCGTAGATACAGCACAGGCGGGACGCGCGTAGATACAGCACAGGCGGGACGCCCGTGCCACCTTTGTAATTGCGCCAAAATGCCGCCAAAAACTAGGCTAATTAAAATAGCGTCTGAATGGTTCTGCAAGAATGCCCAATATTTGGTCTAGCTGAGTAATAAAATATTCAGTCAAATCAATTTTTAACAACTGATTTTCTAGAATTAGGAATTTCCAGTTTGTACCAGTTGAAACTGCCCCATAAATTGCGGATTGTTCTTGCCCTTTGCGCGCATTAAATATTTGAGCTGCTGCCATCTGAGCCGCACACTGTCCCAATCCTATTCTAATATCGTTGTCTTTTGCTTCCACCAATGTCAAGACTGGGGCAGTCACTAATGATTGATTGCTCGATGCGCTGAGGAGAAAGTCACAAGCCCCGGTTAATCCTTTGCTCTCTTCTACGTTAAATGTGTTGCCGGAAAAGTAGCCAATTTTGTTGTTAAAAGTGCGCCGGATTTCGAGTAGAATGGGAGTGATGATTAATTCCGAGCGAGCTTTTTCGGTGCTGATACTTGAGGCTAAGTCTAAAGCTTCGTCTAGAGTTTGTGTGAGGCGTTCTGAAGGTGCGAGGGGGGGAATTTGGCTGAATAAGTGGGGAATGTCTTCAACGGTTAGATCCAGGGTTGAGACGGCTTGGTCGATGGTTTTGAAGTCGCTGTAGGACATATTTAGTTTGCGGGTGGGATGGATTTGAGAACCGCAGATGCACGCAGATGAACGCGGATAATATTAGTTAAATCCATTCTAGATGGGCTTTGACTTTGCTGACTGCTACTTTTACACTACTGGCAGTTGATGAGATTTTGTAGGATTTATTATGGGTCGGAGTGGAATTATACAAAACTACATTTCCCTCCCAAAGATGGCTTTTTCTAGACCAATCCAATTGAGCTAGTTGCAACACTCTTTCTGTTTCAAAATCTTGGCTGCTATCTCTGTCATAAGTACAGTATAGCAACCGACCTAAAATTTCTAGTCCGACGCTTCTACCCAAGATACAGGAGTCTGTAAATTTATTAACATCTTCAATTCTCAATTCTTCAACGCTTATTTCACAAATATGTCTAGTCTGACTACATTGGGAGAAAAAATTATTAAGACATCTAGCCAAAATCTCTGAGGATTCCGCAACATCAAAATCTTTAAGTTCATCACTTGGATCATCAGTAAACGCACAACTTACTGCTCTTGCTATGAAATTAGTTGTATATATCAACTTCTTTTTACTGTCGGGAGTCGATTTAATTCTATCGGTTTTTTGATAAAACATTGCTACTTTTTCAAGTAAGCTTTTGGTAATTCCAACTCGACCTTCAAACTCACCGAAGGACAAAATTAAGGATTTATCAAGTCGTTTGGTCTCCGCCATATCTCGAAAATCCGCCTGACACTGGTTAAAGTCGTCCTCTAAAACGAGCGTAATCGGGAAATCATTATCACCAATTAACTCGCCTTCAGCACTTTCAATTAACTCGTGAATAGCGCGCTTCCGATGCTGTCCATCAGTAATATCTAACTTAACGCCACGAGGTATAATTACTAGACAAATCCCTCTACCTAATTCGATAATGCCAATCTTGTCAGGAGCGACGTTTGCGGTCAGTGTCCCCAAAATCCAGGGTAGATCCCTTCTGGCGCGTTTAAGAATATATTGTTTTATTTCCTCAGCATGACCCTTTACCTCTGGACGATTTTTACCAGAATCAGGATCATTACCAGTTGAAGGTTTTGCTTGGAGGAGGGTAGGTAAGTCATTAGCCGGGATATTTATTTGCACCATTTTCCGCTTTCCCTGCTGGAAAATTAGCCCTGGATAGCACTTCTCACGGTGGTACTTGGCGAAGTAAGGAGCAAGTAACTCATCAATTCCCGGCTCTGGATTGGACTGAGGAGGGTTATTGTCAGACATATAATTTTATCAAACATTTGTAAAATAATTATACATCACAAACCATAGAGGTGTAAACCCATCACGGATAGTATTTTGCCAAGAGGCAAACAAGAAATCACAAAAATAAAATCTTGTAAAGCATTGGAGAGGATTATATTGTATTATATAGTTTTAATAGTGACCATCAAACATTTCAACCATGATACAAACTGAACAGATATCATTATTCCCAACTCGCACCGTTACCGAATTAATAGAAGACATAGAATTGCTCACTGAGGAAATCCAAGAGTTATATTGTCTTGACGAAATTCCTTGGGTGATTGGATATAGCGGGGGAAAAGATTCAACAGCAGTATTACAGCTAATTTGGAATGCGATTGCTAAGATTCCACAGGAAAAACGTATAAAGCAAATTGATGTCATCACAACAGACACTCTAGTTGAAAACCCCATCGTATCTGCATGGGTTCGTAAGTCTATTAAGCAAATGAATGTTGCAGCCACCGAACAAGAAATGCCCATAAATACTCATGTGTTACAACCAGAGTGGACAGATACTTTTTGGGTAGGTTTGATTGGCAAAGGATACCCCGCACCCAGAGGTAAGTTTCGCTGGTGTACTGATCGCCTAAAAATTTCTCCATCTAACCGTTTTATTCGTAATATTATCCGAACTAGCGGGGAAACAATACTTGTATTAGGGACTCGTAAAGCTGAAAGCACAAAGCGCGCTCATAGGATGAAAAAAATGGAAGCCCGACGGGTGCGGGAGCGCCTAAGCCCCAATATGAACTTACCAAACTCTCTGGTTTATAGCCCTATTGAAGACTGGCGTGATGATGAAGTTTGGCTTTATCTGATGCAGTGGGACAATCCTTGGGGATACAGCAACAAAGATTTGTTCGCTATGTACCGGGGTGCTAGTGCTGATAATGAATGTCCCCTAGTTGTCGATACTTCTACCCCTAGCTGTGGTAGTTCTCGTTTTGGGTGCTGGGTGTGTACAATGGTTAGTCAGGATAAATCGCTAACAGCGATGATTCAAAATGATGAAGAAAAAGAGTGGTTGCAACCTCTACTAGATTTCCGTGTGGAATTGGATGTTGAAGATAGTCGCGATCGACGTGACTTTAGGCGACGTAATGGCAATGTCCAACTCTATGAACGCAATTTAGAGGGTGAAAAATCTATTGAGCCTATTCCAGGCCCCTATAGTAAAGAAGCGCGTGATGATTTACTGAGGCGACTTCTTTCTGTTCAAACCGAAATTCGTTCTAAAGCACCAGAAGAAATGCGAGATATCACCTTAATTTCCCCGGAAGAGCTGAGCGAAATCCGGCGTATTTGGCTAGAAGAAAGACACGAATTCGACGACAGTTTGCCCCGGATTTACGAAGAAGTCACGGGCGAACCTTTTGAAGATTCCCGTCCCGCCGCCGAAAGAAAACTCCTAGGTACCGATGAATGGGCTGCGATCGAAGAGATTTGCAGCGAGGACAAAATGCACCTCGAATTGATGGCAAAACTCCTTGATACAGAACGCCAATATTACACAAAACCCCGCCGTACAGGCATTTACGCCGATTTGGACAAATGCTTTGAAACCAGTTCGCGATCGAAGGAAGAAGCGATTGGCAACGCCCACTATCAACGCAATTTAAAAAAAGCGGTGGAAGATATTAAAGCAAATCCGACGGAAAACATTCAGCAATTCAAAGATGCGATCGCCCAAACCAACAGTTCCGCCAAAAACGATACCGTTGATATTGCCAAGCTTAAAGAAGAACTCGAAAGCAACAGCAATCAAAGCAGACAGCTATCTTGGGCGGATATTAAATTTTCACCCCCAAATTCAGGAGAGGAAAAACCTAGCGATTAGCACGCGCTAGCCTGCGGTTAAACCCAAACTTGTTGACAGCCACTCCGCCGAGCGATCGCATATAATGGTTTTTCAACTAACCGCAGCATTAACAAACCACCATCGTTTAAATTACACAATTTTTACGACCATGCTTGACCCCAATATTCCCCATCAGGATCTGACATACAGCATCATCGGCTGTGCAATGAGAGTACACCGGAGGACACAAAAAGGTTTAAGAGAAAAACATTACCAAAGAGACTTTGATGCAGAAATGATTGAATCCGGTTTAACAACAGAAATGGAGTATCCCAGACAAATCTATGACGGTCAAGTTTGGATGGGAATCCTCTATCTAGACCATTGGGTAAATCAATGTATTGTAGTAGAGGATAAGGCTGTGAATTATCCAATGACCGATAAAGATCAAGCTCAAATAATAGCTTACTTAGCAGCTACAGGAGCACAAGTAGGTTTATTTATAAACTTTGGACGCAGCAAATTAGAATATCACCGCATCCTCCCACCAAAAACTGTACAAGGTTGGCAGAAACACATTCAACCATACTTGTGGACGCCGAAAACAAGTGGCAGGGGTTGGACAAGAGGAAGTTCAGGAACCTATGAAGAAACAGATGCGGAACTCCCATTACCTCCCAACATTCAGTCCCAAAACGAAGAGGAAGATTCAACCGATGTAATTGATTGGTAGCAAGGGAGGGAACGGTTAGCAGCGGATTTTGTAACGGATGTAACGGATGTAACGGATGTAACGGATCATTAGTGGGAGATCACCAAATCCGCTGCTAACCACCCCCCCCACCAACCACCCATCCGCTAAATCCGCTACCAAATCCGCCACTAACCACCCCCCCACCAACCACCCATCCGCTAAATCCGCGACCAAATCCGCTGCTAACCGCCCCCCCACCAACCACCCATCCGCTAAATCCGCGACCAAATCCGCTGCTAACCGCCCCCCCACCAACCAACAACATATACATCTACAATGCAATTCCTCGAACTCGTCCTCAAAAACTTCGGCCCCTATGCAGGCACCCAAACCATCAATCTCCGCCCCGAAAAAGACGGAAATCCCTGCCCAGTCATTTTATTTGGTGGCATGAATGGCGGCGGCAAAACCACCCTCATGGACGCCATTCGCCTCGCCCTCTACGGTGGCCGCGCCCAATGTTCCACCAGAGGCAATTTAAGCTACAGCGACTTTCTCAATCAATGCGTCAACCGCCACACTCCCCCATTAGAAGATACCCGCGTCGAACTAACATTTGAACAAGTCCAAGATGACAAATTAGCTCAATTTAAAATAGTTAGATACTGGAAAAAAGCCGATATCAAAGATAACTTAAGCATTCTCATATACAGCGAGATAGTCAGCGATTGGTGGTCGGACAAAGCAATTACTAACACTTGGGACGAATACATCGAAACCCTTTTGCCCGTCGGAATATCCAACCTATTTTTGTTTGACGGCGAACAAGTAAAAGAACTCGCCGAACTCGAAACACCGCCAGATTTTGTCGTCGGGGCGATTAAATCTCTTTTAGGTTTAGAATTAGCAGAACGCCTCGCCGTCGATTTAGAAATATTAGCCGGCCGCAAGCGGAAAGAAATTGCTGGCAAAAAAGACTTGGCTGCTTTAGAGAAAATCGAACAAAGTTTTAAGACAATTACTGATGAAATAGACTTAGCTAAGCAAGAACAAGCCAGCTTTAAAAACGAATTAGATAAAGCTCAAAAAAATCAGAAACAAGCATCAGACAAATTTATTTCTGAAGGCGGGAAAATTGCCGCCGATCGCAGTCAGCTAGACAGCAAGCTAAACGACTACAGAAATAAGGCAGACAAAACCCGTCAATCCATGATGGAATTGGCCTCAAATACGCTACCACTAGCCCTAATTTCGGCCTTGCTAAGTGAAGCAAAAATTCAAGCAGAAACAGAAGCCAGCCAGCAGCAAGCAAAGATTGCCCAAAATCTTATCAAACAAAGAAGCGATCGCCTTCTCAACTATATCGCAGAAATCTCCTTAAATCCCCAACAGTTAGATAAAATTCAAGACTTCATCCGCCAAGAAAACCAAGAACTAGAACAGCAAGCCGGAACAGACGCCCCGCCCTGGATGAACGCCGACAACAACAGCATCCAGCAACTAGAAAACCTCCTTAGCTACCAAATCAAAGCCCAGCAAATTCTAGCCCGCGACCAAATAGAAGAAATCAAAAGCATCGAATCAGAAATTGACTTTACAGACAGAGAACTCGCAGCCGCAGCTTCCCCCGAAGCCTACGAAAAACTAGAAGAAGAAGTCAGGAAAGCCCAAAAAGCAGTCGCTATCGCAGCCGCAGCCTTGGAATCAGCCAACCGCCGCGTCGATGAATTAGAGAGAGAATTAGCCAAAAACCAAAAAGAACTAGAAAACTACAGCAGCGAATACATCACCATCAGAAACAGCCAACACGTCATTGCTTCGATCGCCAAAGCCCAAGCTACCCTAAAACTCTTTAAAGAAAAACTCACCCTCAAAAAACTCAACAAACTCGAAATAGAAATTACCGACTGTTTCCGCTACCTGTTGCACAAAACCGACCTCGTGCACAGAGTTGCGATCGACACTCAAACATTTAGCCTCTCCATCTACGATCCAGAAGGCAAACCGGTACCCAAACACCGACTTTCAGCCGGGGAAAAACAATTGCTGGCGATCGCCTTTTTGTGGGGATTGGCTAGAGTATCGGGGAGACAATTGCCAGTGGCGATCGACACTCCCTTGGGCCGCCTCGACTCCTCCCACAGAAACAACCTAGTCGAACGCTATTTCCCCTCGGCCAGCCACCAAGTCATCCTGCTTTCTACCGACACGGAAATTAGAAAAGTAGAATACGAAAAACTCCAAGAATTAGAGGCGATCGCCCACAGCTACCTCCTCCAATACGACTCCGCCAAACACCAAACCACCGTCGAAAAAGGTTACTTCTGGGAATAAAAATTCGCCCTAAAAAATAGCCGCAACCCCCTTGACTTTGCTGGGGAGTTGCGGTAGTATATATATCATAATGGGATGGTTGCGAAAATTTTATTTTTGCCACCATCCCATTATTAAGGATAAATCCTACTAAAATAAGAATACCAAAAAAAACCGATTTAATCAAGTCGCGCCGTGTAAAAAAATGTTAATTATTTCCAGTTATCTAGAGGCTTTGCTTCCCCAATATTAACACTGTTTACAATATACCAAACAATCTCAAACTCATGGAACCACCAGTCGATCGCATCCGCCTCTCCCAAACAGGCAAAGACCAACTATCAAAACTGAAACGATCGACCAAAATCGATCAGTGGAATATTTTATGCAGGTGGGGATTTTGCCGATCGCTCGCCGAACCCAGCATCCCATCGCCAGTACCAATTCCCAGCGACAGCAACGTTGAATTAAGCTGGGATGTCTTCGGCGGCGACATGGCTGATATCTTGATAATTGCCCTCAAACAGCGGTGTCACCAAGACAATTTAGGCACAGAAAAAGAAACTCTAGCCAAACAATTTCGCCTGCACTTGCACCGAGGAATTGGTTATTTGGCGGGCGATCCGAATATTAAGAAAATCGAAGACTTGGTGGCGATCGCTCTTTCGCCTGAAAAATTAAGAAATTAAACGAACCGCGAAGGCGCAAAGGACGCGAAGGAAGAAGGGAAGAGAAGGGATGAGTTCACAATTTACTTCAGTAAAAGCGGGAAAAAATGACCTACTGGCCCTTGGCCTTCCCCAATATCCAAAGCATATTTGAGAGCAGTAGTCACATAATCCTTAGCTAATGTCACCGCCGTAAACAAATCTTTCCCCAAAGCCAAATTAGCAGCGATCGCAGCACTCAAAGTACAACCAGTCCCGTGAGTATTCCCAGTATCAACATTCTCAGTCTTCAACACATCCAACCGCGTACCGTCAAACCAAACATCAATTCCCCGCAAATCTCCCTTCATCCCGCCGCCTTTCACCAAAACAGCCTTTGCGCCCAAACGGTAAATCTGTTGCGCCGCCGATCGCATATCGTCTAGAGAAACAATCTGCAAACCGCTCAAAATCTGAGCCTCAAACCGGTTGGGAGTCACGACAGCAGCCATTGGAATCAAAACATCGCGCAAAAATGCGATCGCCCCGTCATCAATCAATCGATCGCCCGATCGTGAAACCATCACCGGATCGACAACCAAATTCCCTATTCCCAAACCTTCCACCTGTGAAGCCACCGCCGCCATAATTTCCCGATTCAGCAGCATCCCAGTCTTCACAGCATCCACCCCAATATCCGCAACCACCGCATCAATTTGAGCCGCCACAGCCTCAGCAGACAAAGCATCAACTCGCATCACCCCCAAAGTATTTTGAGCCGTCACGCAAGTCAAAGCACTCGTACCGTGCACACAGTGAAACGCAAAAGTCCGCAAATCCGCCTGAATTCCGGCCCCACCGCCACTATCGGAACCAGCCACAGTCAAAGCCACAGGAATCTTCGATTTAATCATCTTCTTCCACCCCAGATAAACGCCAACTTGAACCAGACAAATCCCAATCATATCTGTGGCACGGGCGTCCCGCCTATGCTTCCCCGTGGCACGGGCGTCCCGCCTATGCTTCCCCGTGGCACGGGCGTCCCGCCTTTGCTTCCCCGTGGCACGGGCGTCCCGCCTGTGCTTCCCCGTGGCACGGGCGTCCCGCCTGTGCTTCCCCGTGGCACGGGCGTCCCGCCTGTGCTTCCGAAGGGGTTAAATTCCCCAAACAAAATTAGCTATGATTAAAC
Source organism: Microcoleus sp. D2_18a_B4 (assembly GCF_036702475.1). Classification (NCBI taxonomy): domain Bacteria; kingdom Bacillati; phylum Cyanobacteriota; class Cyanophyceae; order Oscillatoriales; family Microcoleaceae; genus Microcoleus; species Microcoleus sp. D2_18a_B4. The sequence continues at coordinate 27,862 of NZ_JAUBTL010000022.1, read as the reverse complement.
CAATTGTAAAGAATTATTGCAAACAACTGTGAAAGTCACCCGAATCGACCTCAACTCTTGGATATTCCACATCGCCGGTCAAACCATCCTCGTAGATCCCTGGCTGGTCGATCCCCTCGTATTTTACGGTCAACCCTGGCTGTTCACCGCCTACCACAACACCCCCGTCGCCTTCACTCCCAGCACCTTACCGCCGATCGACCTCATCCTGATTTCCCAAGGATTAGACGACCACTGTCACAGGCCCACACTCGAACTGCTCGATCGCACAATTCCCGCGATCGCCTCACCCACCGCCGCCAAAGTCCTCAGCAGTTTAGGCTACACCCATATCACATCTTTAGCTAATTGGCAAGAATTTAATTATCAAGAAAAGTTACAAATTACTGCCGTACCCGGAGCCGAAATCGGGCCCGGACAAGAAGAAAACGGCTATTTGCTAAAAGATTTAAGCAGTGGCGAGACACTTTACTACGAACCGCACCTGCCGCCATTAGAAAAAGTCAAACAGAAAATAGACACAGTAGACGTAGCGATCGCGCCAGTCATCGGTCAAATCTTTCCATTCCTCGGACAAGTCATCATCGGGCCTTCTGAAGCCCTCCGCCTGGCCCAAACACTTAAACCTCGGTTTTTCCTGCCTACAGCGGCGGGAGACATCCGAGCCACAGGCATTTTACCAATGTTAGTGCGATCGATCGGCAGCATCCCCGAATTTCGCGATTTACTAGCAAAATCGGGACTCTCCACCCAACTCCTCGAACCCGAACCAGGACAAACCTTGGAGATTTTGGATTTTAGATTTTAGATTTTAGATTTTTTAGATTTTAGATTTTAGATGCTCGATATTTTCGATTTTTTAGATGGGAGATTGGAGATTCAATGCCAAATCCCCAATCTAAAATCCCAAAATCCCCAATCTAAAATCCCCAATCTAAAATCTAAAATCTAAAATCATCTAGGCGGGCGACGGTTACGCAAAAACTCAGGAATATCCAATCCCAAATCCTGCGGCGGTTTCGCTTTCGGATCGGGCGTCTGTTGAGCAGGAGTCGTCGGCACAGTTGCAGCCCGCCAAGGAGCATTAACATTTTGTGTCCGCCCCGGAGGCGGAGGCGACGCAACTTCTCCCGAAAAACCCGTAGCGATCACAGTAATCTTAATTTCGCCCTGAAGCCGCTCGTCAATCACCGCTCCAAAAATAATATTGGCATTCGGATCGACAACCTCGTAAATCGTCTCAGCCGCCGCATTCACCTCGTGCAGCGTCATGTCAGTACCGCCAGTGATGTTAAACACCACACCTCTAGCGCCCTCAATCGACGAAGCTTCCAGCAGAGGCGAAGAAATAGCCTGCATCGCAGCCTCCCTAGCCCGCGACTTGCCAGAACCCACACCGATGCCCATCAAAGCCGAACCCGCATCAGCCATTACTGCCCGCACGTCAGCAAAGTCAACATTCACCAAACCGGGAATAGTAATAATGTCAGAAATACCCTGAACCCCTTGGCGCAGGATATCGTCAGCAACTCGAAAAGCCTCTTGTACGGGCATTTGTTCCGAAATCACAGACAGCAGCTTGTCGTTAGGAATTACAATCAGCGTATCCACCCGGGTTTGCAAAGCCGCAATCCCTTCCTCAGCTTGGCTGGTGCGCCGCCGTCCCTCAAACGTAAAAGGCCGCGTTACTATGCCTACAGTCAAGGCGCCCATTTCCTTAGCGACCTCAGCCACGATCGGAGCCGCGCCCGTGCCCGTACCGCCGCCCATGCCCGCTGTGATAAATACCAAATCCGCGTGATTCAGAGCATTAGCAACCTCGTCACGAGATTCCTCCGCAGCCTTTTGACCGATCGCCGGATTGCCCCCCGCCCCCAAACCGCGCGTCAACTTCTGTCCGACTTGCAAGCGTTTCGGAGCATTTGAGAGAACCAGAGCTTGGGAATCTGTATTCACACACCAAAACTCGACACCAGAAACCTCGCTGGCAATCATCCGGTTAACGGCGTTGCCCCCACCACCGCCGACGCCAATTACTTTGATTTTGGCGGCACTGCTGGGCATTATGTCTTTGGGATTGACCATAGGATCGATATCAATACTATCTACATTTACATAACCAGACTTGCGTCTAAAGGGATTGGCGGAATCTGCAGCCACCGGAAAATTTTTTACTTCTTCCGAAGGGGGACTGTCTTGGTCAGACCCCTGTCTATTATTAAGCTTCATTAGAGTCGGGGATGGTAGATTAGAGCTTGTTAACTAAACGCCAATTCACAATCAACTATAGGCTAAGTTGCGCGAAAAACTAACACTGATCGATGCTTAATGTTAGCAATCTCGGATTTGGCCGACCTCGCTAGCCCAGACCTCGCTTGACGCCATCAAGGTGCTTGACCGGATCAAGGCAATTGTAAGCAAGGCAGAAGGAAAAAAAATGGATACTAGCCCCAGACGCGGAGCGCTATCCAAAAACTGTGCTGATTTCAAGCCCTGCCTATAGATCCTGAGGGGCAAAAATTCTGCCTATCGATCGATACCTTCTACCTTCTGTTGACAGAGGATCAATTCTGGGCGCGATTGGGTGCGGGAGTGGAACTCTCCAAACTGCCGGGGAGTTGTGGCAAGTGGACGATCGGCGAAGCAGGATTTTTCAAGTCAATGTAGGCTATTTTGCTTGAATCTATCTGTTTTGGCAATTGTCGCATTCGGTCTAAAACCTTAAGTTGCTCCGCAGTCTTGGAACTGTACGGCCCTAAGTGTACGGTACCGATCTCTGTTTTCAAGATCAAGTTGTTCGGGTTTTGCCAATTAATCTCAAACACTTTCACCGTCAAGCCGCTGAGTCCTTGGTAAAACTTCGGCCAAGAGGCGCGATACTGTTCCAAAGGCCCGATGACTTTTAAAGTGGGCAAAGAACGCTGAGGCTGCGTTCCCGGAATGCTGCCGGGCCCGATCGAACTATTGTGCGATCGTACAGCAGTATAACTATCCGACGGCATCCAACCTCCGCGAGCGTCCAGCCACCCCACTTTTTCCTTGTCACTGTTCGATCTCAACACCGCCGTCGGCTGCGCCACCGCCACGGGCAAGCGTTCTGCCACTTCTATAGTCAAACTCGGTGGAAACAAGTTACGAGTCACCTTCGCTTTGGCGATCGGCCCGGTGGACTCCAGCTTTTGGGCCAGGGCCTGCGGTTGAATCCCCCACAGCGACTGCGGGTAAGACAGCGGCACTAAAGACCGCACCGCCTTATCCGATAGCCACTGATTGCCCTCCACCTTCACTTGTTCCGATCGGGCAATCAACCAAGCCGGCTGAGCAATCCACCACAACAAACCTCCAGCCATTGCGCTTGCTGCCAGCATTTGCCACACCACAGCCGCCAATCGAGCGCGACGGATCTGCCGCAACTTTTGGCGCCTGCGCCCTAACTCTGTTTGAGAAACCGCTCCAAAACTAGCCATCTACCTCTTGACAATATAGTAATTAACGATTAGCACAAATTCAAAACTGTTTAATCTTTCTCTCTCGAACCCTGTTTTCCCCTACCATTTAACCAGATATCCGCAAATTTACCCATCCTCCGGGCAATATCAGTAATATCACTGATCCCGCTAAGTAATAAAAAATTATTAATTAAAAATTCCCAATTCCAGCGCCGGGAAAACCCCTTACCAGCTCAAGGTTCTTTGGGTATTTAGGGCATTACCCCACAGGGCAAAAGGTTACAAATCAAACTAAACTCAAGTAAAGAAAGTTTAGACTTTCGATTAACTTTTTAACTTTTATTCGGCTTCAATTGTGATCGCACTCGAATTAGACAGATTCTATAAAGCCTGCAACCCCAGCAAGACCCTTGTTGCGGGAGACCCAGGGGATTATCAATACTACATTGATTTTGGTTCCGTGCGTGGCGGCAAAATCATTGAATCTTTACAGCGAACCATTACCCGCATCTCCCCCAATGAGCCAACCTGTCAGCTATTTACAGGGCATATCGGGTGTGGCAAATCTACGGAATTGTTTCGACTAAAAGCTGAGTTAGAGCAAGAGGGTTTTTGCGTCGTCTACTTCGAGTCTTCCCAAGACTTAGACATGGGGGATGTAGATATCAGCGATATTTTGCTGAGCATTGCCCGCCAAGTTAGCGAAACTATGGAATCGGCTAAAATTAAACTCAGACCGAGCTATTTTACCAATCTGTTTGCAGAAGTGGCAGAATTTTTGCAGACTCCCATAGATTTGTCAGCGGAAGCCGAGTTATCTGTAGGCATTGCTAGAGTGACTGCTAAAACTAAAGACTCTCCCAAACTGCGATCGCAACTCAGGCAATATCTCGAACCCCGCACCAACAGCATCTTGCAGTCGATCAACGAAGAACTCCTCAACAAAGCTAACGCCGAACTCAAGCAGCAAGGTAAAAAAGGGCTCGCAGTCATCGTTGACAACCTCGATCGCCTCGACGCCTCCCTCAAACCCAGCGGACGCACCCAGCCAGAATATCTGTTTTTAGACCGAGGCGAACAGTTGAAAAAACTTAATTGCCATGTTGTCTACACGATTCCCCTGACTTTGATTTTTTCCAACGACTTCGGCCGCCTCGCCAGTCGATTTGGAGTCAAGCCCAAGGTGATGCCAATGGTACCAGTGCAAGTGCGATCGGGCGACGACCACATTGAAGGAATGGCACTGCTGCGCCAGCTAGTATTAGCTAGAGCTTTTCCGAAAGTTGCTCCCCATCAACGCCTTGATTTGATTTCCCAGGTGTTTGACTCTCCCGAAACTTTAGATCGGCTTTGTCGGATTAGTGGCGGTCACGTTCGCAATCTACTGATGCTTTTGTATAGCTGTTTGCAGCACGAAGACCCTCCCTTCTCTCGCGAATGCCTCGAAAGCGTCATTCAAGAATATCGCGATGACCTTTTGGGAGCCATCAATGACATGGAATGGGAATTGCTGTTTCAAGTCGTCAACCGACAAAGTGTAACCGGCGAAGAAGAGTCTCAAATCTTGTTGCGAAGTATGTTTGTCTTTGAATACCGCGATCAAGAAGGTCGTTGGTTTGGGATTAATCCAGCCCTAGCAGAAACCAGAAAATATAAGGAGTGGCTGCAGCGCAGTGAGCCAAAATAGTTGAGATTTTTGAGATGGGTTCGCGACTCTAAGAACCCTTAACCACGAGAAACTTAGAAAGTATTTAACTGAAAATTCATCGCTCCCAACTCCGAAATCTTACAATCCAATACAGAAATTAGTCAGCGGTTTTTGCCACTGGCTGATTTCTGTTTAATGCTGGCTATAGGCGGTGAATATTATTGTCGTGTAAAACTTTGCCGCCACTAAGGACTTTCCCCACTTTCAACTCTCATATCTGCAATGTCAGACCCCCTATGTCTGTTTTTACCGGTTGCTCTTAATTTCACATAATCCCATCCCGGAGGACAATTGTTTTGGCTGTTGTGTTAAATGCCTGCTACAGATATATCGGAGTTGTTTACTAATAGCTAGTCGTCGCTATGAGGATAAACTTAGCGGTTGGCTATTTACGATCTGTAGTCCTTTATATATAGCTGAATCAAAAATTATCAGGTGACATTAAAATTTTATTGGGAAGTCTAGCATTCTCTGAGATTGAGAGGTATGATATCTTTACATTGGATCTAATAACTATGTAAGTATTGATAGGACAAGTACGGGAAACTACGTATTTATACAGAGATAAAGCGTCAGACAGAGACGGGGATGTCTAAGTAGAGACGCTTTCAGTCACGATTGGCGAGGGTTAGGTAATTGATTAATGCAAAAGGGGTGCACGCATGACCGATCTAATTAAGGTACAAGAAACTGCCAACTACAACGAGCGATCGCTCAAAACTCTGGTCAGGTCAATCACAATGTCTCAACACCAATTCTCGCTAATTTTGGTGCGCTGCAACTACGAGCAGTTGCGGCAGCAAATAGCGCAGCGGCTGCGAGAAGTGTCCCCAGTTCCAATTCAAGATATCGTCCTGCCACCTTCAGTTAAAACCCTTTACACTACTCTGCAGGCAAGCACTTTTCAGGAGGGGTACTCGCCTGTCGGTGCCGCCTCGGCTTTGATGGTATTCGGTTTAGAAACAGTAGTAGCGATCGACGAACTGATGGCTTCTACCAATCAAGTACGAGACGAATTTCGCAAAAATTTTTCCTGCCCAGTGATTTTGTGGGTAACAGATGACATCGTGACCAAAATGATTCGTCTGGCCCCGGATTTCAAAAGTTGGGCCGCTGCCACAATTAAATTTGAAATGGGCGTTGACGAATTAATTAATTTCCTAGCTAGACGGGCCGATACTATATTTAAAATAGGCGAACTCAATCAAGAACTCGCCACCAGCAACGTCAGCACCATCGCTAATTGTGAGACCTGCGACACCCAGTGCGAAAAACGCGACATGGAGCGCGAACTCAGCCCCGGAGAACGCTTTCTAACTTTTAACTCAGGGCCCCAAAACCGAGGACAATCAGATGTCCACTCGTATTCGCCATTGAGTCCCGGCAATACCTTCGATTTGGCGATCGGCTCTTTGCCACGCCGAGAACTAGAATTAGCTTTAAGAGATTTACAAAATCGCGGTGAAGAATTAGAACCCGCCCTCAAAGCCAGCCTGCAATTCGTTCTCGGTCGAGATTACTATGTCAGCGACCAAACCGAAACTGCCTTAATTCACTACCAAGAAAGTTTAGTATTTTGGCAGCAGCAAACGGGCAACTGGGAACTGGCAAACTTGGAAAATTCCGAAAACCCAGAAACCTTCCCCTCCTTGTCGAATCCTGTCCCCAATATTTTATTTTTAGAGAGAGAAGGCATAGTGCTGTTTCACATAGCCCTGTGTCACCGCTTGCAAGCAGCCAGAAACCCGGTTGCCAACCGCCAGCACTGGGAACAAGCTTGGATTAGCCTGGAACAATCTAGAAACGCTTTCTCCCTTGCCTCACGCCTCGAATTGGTAGCTGAGGTGACAGCACACCTCGGAGAAGTGCTGCAGCGCCTGAAAGCTTGGGGAGAGTTGCAAGCATTAGCTGAAAATTCTTTGCAGTTGCACTTCACTTACGGTACTCCCAGCCAACTAGCTCAAGATTACGGCTTTTTGGCTGAAGTTGCCCTGCAAGAGTCGAGGTGGAGTCAAGCCCGCCAGCTAGCCGAGTTGGCTTTGGCGATTTTGGATCAAACGCCTAATGATTTGAGATTGCTGATTGAAGATTTGAGATTGGGGTTTGAGGGAAATTATCCAGAATTTCTGGGCCCTAACGAGTTAAGTAACGAACCCAAATCTAAAATCCAACATCCTAAATCCGACAGGAGTTCGTATCTTTTACTTTTAGCCCGAAGTTTGCGGCAGCTAGGCCAGTGGGAAGCGGCGGTTCATTCTTTGGAGTTGGCTCAATCTCAAAGCGAGCCGAAGTACGACCCCCGACTTTACATCGATATTTTGACGGAATTGCAAGCGGTTTATTTCGAGCAGGGAGAGTATCTTAAAGCGTTTCGGATTAAAAAAACCCAGCGTTCGATCGAATATCAATACGGATTTAGAGCTTTTATCGGAGCCAGCCAATTGCAGCAGCAGCGCCAAGCCGTCAATCCTTCAGGCCCCTCAGCTCAAAACCAAGCTGCCATCGCAGCCTCCATGACAGCTTACTCGCGCCAAACAGATATCAATAGCTTGCTAGAAAGAATTAGCAGGGACGACCATAAATTAACTATTATTCATGGGCCCAGCGGAGTCGGGAAAAGTTCTCTAGTCAATGCCGGCTTAGTACCAGCTTTGAAAAATATTACTCCGGGCGCGCGCGATACATTGCCTGTAGTAGTCAAAGTTTACACCGACTGGCTGGTGGAGTTAGAAAATGCTTTGAACAGCGCACTGTACGACAAACAAGCCGAAGAGGAAAGTAAATTAATCTCCAAAGGACTACAGGAAATCCACAAAAGAAGTTGCTCGCTGATTCCGGCTCGCAGCTCGGAAGTCTCTTCTTTTATTATAGAGCAGTTGCGCGAAAATGCCACAAATAATTTGTTGACTGTGCTGATTTTCGATCAATTTGAAGAGTTTTTCTTTGTTTCGACTTCAGTGGCACAAAGACAACTTTTTTATAATTTTTTGCGTTTGTTTTTGAACTTGCCTTATGTCAAGATAATTCTGTGCTTGCGCGAAGATTATTTGCACTACTTACTAGATTGCGATCGCTTCCCAAATCTTGACGCTATTAACAATAATATTCTCGACAAAAGCATCCGCTACCAACTGCGGAGTTTTTCTATCAAAGACGCGCGGGCTGTTATCGGACACTTAACAGAACGGGCGGAATTTTATTTAGAGCCGGCACTGATCGATGCCTTCGTAGAAGATTTAGCAGACGAACTGCAAGAAGTGCGACCAATCGAATTGCAGGTAGTAGGAGCGCAACTGCAAGAAGAAGGTATTACCAGTCTAGCACAATACCAGCAATTGGGGGACAATCCCAAAGCGGAATTAGTGAAGCGATCGCTCGAAAGAGTCATCTCTGACTGTGGTCTGGTTAACGAAGACGCAGCTTGGAAAATATTGTTTTCCCTGACAGATGAAAGAGGCGTTCGGCTGATAAAAACCAAACACGAACTCTCGTTAGTTACAGGGCAGCAGCCAGCCGAGGCCCGCGAAACCGAATTATCGGCGATCGGCAGAAACCGAATTTCCCTACCGCGGCAGTTCGCAAAAGCCCCTGAAAGCCGACAAAAGAAAACCGACAACCTCGACTTAATTTTAGACATTTTAGTTGGTCACGGTTTGCTATTTCTGCTACGGGAAGCGCCCGAAGACCGCTATCAATTGGTACACGACTATTTAGTGCGACCGATCCGCCAAAGATTCGGCTTAGAAGCCAGACTGCACAAAGCAGAAGCAGACAAAAAAATGAGTCAAGCACAGCTCTACCGAGCCAATACTTTTCTCAAACAACTGCTGGGAGTAGCAGTGATCGGCGTCATGCTGCTAACCAGTTCCACCATCGCCGCCGTAAATTTTTGGTGGCGGGCTGTGGGTCAAAAACAGCTAGCTGTCGCTCAAACTCAGCGAGCCGAAATCAGTACCCTGACAGCCGCTTCTGAAGCACTTTATTTCTCAAACAACAAATTTGACGCCATGATGGAAAGTTTGAGAGCTGGTAAAAAGTGGAAACAGATCGAACACTCCCAAAAAATGTATACTCTTAAAGACACCGAAATTCTGATTTCTGCCGCCCTCCAGCAGGCAGTTTATGGAGTTAAAGAACGCAACCGCTTGGAAGGACACGGCGATGTAGTTTGGGGTCTTAGCTTCAGTCCAGATGGCGAAACAATAGCTTCTTCCAGTGTAGATAAAACCGTCAAACTTTGGCGGCGCGACGGCAGTTTGCTGGCAACTTTAAAAGACCACACTAACAGTGTCTCCTGTGTGGCGTTCAGTCCCGACAACAAAACCATAGCCTCGGCAAGTTTAGATAAAACTGTCAAAATTTGGCAAACTGACGGCAATTTGCTGGCTACTTTCAAAGGGCATACTAATAGCGTTACCAGCGTTGCTTTTAGTTCTGACGGTCAAACGATCGCCACTGGCTCTACTGATAAAACTATCAAACTTTGGAAAACCGACGGCACGCTGCTGCGAACGATCGAACAATTTGCTCCCGTAAATTGGCTAAGCTTCAGCCGCGACGGCAAAATAATCGCTGTGGCGAGCGATGACGGTAGTGTGAAACTGTGGAGTTCGGACGGCAGGTTAATCGCTAATTTATGGCACAGCGAAAACAGACAACCCTCGAAAATTTACACCGTCAGTTTCTCCCCCGATGGTGAAACGATCGCCAGTGCGGGTGAAGATAAAACGGTGAAAATCTGGAGCCTCGCTGCACTAAAACACCCAGCAACAGAAAATTCAACACAAGCAAAAAAAGGTGAACTGCTCGCAACTTTGCGGGGACACAGCAAGTGGGTATTTGGTGTCAGTTTCTCCCCCGACGGTCAAACCCTTGCTTCTGGAAGTGCAGACGGGACTGTCAAACTCTGGAATCTTGCTGGTGTTGGCGACAAACGCCCAACGGATGCTAGCAACATTAAACCAGAGAGTCGCTTACTGAGAACTTTTGAGGGACACGCCGATCGAGTTACTCAGGTGAGTTTTAGCCCAGAAGGCAAAACCTTGGCTTCGGCAAGTTTTGACAAAACTATCAGGCTGTGGCGACTCGATGACGTGCCGCTCAAAACCCTCGACGGACACCAAAACCGGGTGCAAGGCGTTACTTTTAGCCCCGACGGCCAAAGGCTGGCTTCTGCTTCTACGGACAACACTATCAAACTCTGGAGCCGCACGGGAGTTTTGCTGGAAACCTTGGAAGGACACACTCAGAGAGTCGCCAGCGTCAGTTTCAGCCCCGACGGCCAGCTACTTGCTTCTGGGAGTTACGACAAAACGGTGAAGGTGTGGAGTTTGACAGAAGATGGCATGAATAATATTCTCCCTTGTCCTTCGGCTCCGCTATTCCCGTGTTCGCCTTCTGTGCTGTTCACTCTCGACGGCCACGCCGACAGCGTGATGAGCGTGAGTTTTAGCCCCGACGGCGAGGTTCTGGCTTCGGCTAGCAAGGATAAGACTGTGAAACTCTGGACTAGAAACGGCAGGCTGATTAAGACTTTGACGGGACACACAGGCTGGGTGACTGGGGTGACTTTCAGTCCCGACGGCTCGATGCTGGCTTCTGCAAGCGATGATGGTACTCTCAAACTCTGGAATCGGGACGGTCGTTTGCTAAGAACTTTTGAAGCAGCTCACAACAGTTTTGTGTTGGGGGTTGCTTTTAGCCCTGATGGCAAAATGCTGGCTTCGGCTGGTTACGACAATTCGGTGAAATTGTGGAAGGTAGATGGGACTTTGGTGGCGACGCTGCTGAAGGGTTCTAGCGACAGCGTGACTAGCGTGGGTTTTAGCCCGGATGGTTTGTTGGTTGCTTCGGGCAGTTACGATCATAAGGTGAAGCTTTGGAGCCGCAGCGGGACTTTGCTGAAAACTTTGACGGGTCACAAGGATAGTGTGATGAGTGTGAGTTTTAGCCCGGATGGGAAGGTTCTGGCTTCTGCGGGCCGGGATAATCGGGTGATTTTGTGGAATTTGGATCTTGACGATTTGCTGGTGAGGGGCTGTGACTGGGTGGGAGATTATTTGAGAACTAATCCTAATGTGAGCGATCGCGATCGGCGTTTATGCGACGGGGTAGCGTCTAAATCTCAGTTTTAGTCATTTGCTCCTTTCATTTTTTCTTGGGATACAGTTGAAACAAGCTCAATTTTTTCAAAGGATTTTTTACTCTTTTGATTCGGGAAACATTAGTAGTAAGTAGTTAAAACAATCGGAGTTTTTTTGGTCGAGTTCGCATATCTCTCTTGCTGAGTCACCATCAAAAATACAACTTCGCTCTTCAGCCATAGCTGCTAAGTTAAACATTCTGCGTTCTTCTGCTGGCCATCCAATGTCCATCCATTTCTCCCAAGACCAACCCCTTGAATCAAGTTCTTCTAAGTTAATGGAGCGAGCTGGTATTGGCATCGGAGTTTTGAAAGGTGATGGGTCGAGCAACCGGGATTTTTCTTCAGCAAACATTTCTTTTCCGAAATCGCTGAAACAATCTAAGTTTTTTTCAATTTTGGCAACTAAGGCTCGCACTTCGCCAAATTGTTCAAAAGTCCACAGCACGTTAGCTAACTGATAGAGAATGACAGGATTGGATGGATCGTACTTCAAAGCCTCTCGATATAGGGGCAGGACTTTGTTGAACTTTCCATACCCAAACCAGAGGCGATTCGCTTCATCAAATAACCGCTTTGCATCTGGGAACATTCGTTGTAAATACCCTAAACAATTGTCGTTTTCTTGCTTTAGTTTGCGTTTTTCTATTTGTGATTGACGAGTGATAAACGGAAAACTTCGCTCTTCACCCAGGGCGGCTAAGTTAAACATTCTGCGCTGTTTTGCTGCTGATGAAATACACATCCATTGTTTGTGAGATAAACCCATTGAATTAAGTTCTTCTAAGTCAATGGAGCAAGCTGGTATTGGCATCGGAGTTTTGAAAGGTGATGGAGAAAGCAGCCTGGGTTTTGCTTTAGCAAACACTTCTTTCCCGAAATCGCTGAGACGGTCTAAGTTTCTTTCTATTTTGGCAACTAACGCTCGCACTTCGTCAAATTCTTCAAAAGCCCACAGCACGTTAGCTAGCTGATAGATAATGACAGAATTAGACGGATCGTACTTCAGGGCCTCTCTATACAGTGGCAATACTTTGTTCAACTTTCCTTGCGAAAACCAGAGACGATTCGCTTCATCAAATAACCGCTTTGCTTCTATGATATTCATGTTTTTCCACTCGTTCTGAAAAAGCTGAGATTCTTCAAATTTCTCTAAAAAAGCTCAGCTTTTTCAAAGAATTTTTTACTCTTTTGCATCGGGGAACATTAGTAGTCAATCATCAAAACAATCGCTGTTTTTATCGTCTAATTTGCATATCTCTCTTGCTGAGTCACCATCGAAAAGATAACCTCTATCTCGATCCCGGGCTGCTAAGTTAAACATTCTGCGCTGTTCTGCTGGCGATCTAATGTCCATCCATTTCTCCCAAGGCCAACGCTTTGAATCAAGTTCTTCTAAGTCAATGGAGCAAGCTGGTATGGGCATCGGAGTTTTGAAAGGTGATGGAGCGAGCAACCGGGATTTTTCTTTAGCAAACATTTCTTTCCCGAAATCGCTGAAACGGTCTAAGTGTTTTTCTATTTTGGCAACTAACGCTGGCACTGCGTCAAATTGTTCAAAAGCCCACAGCACGTTAGCTAGCTGATAGAGAATGACAGGATTGGTTGGATCGTACTTCAGGGCCTTTCGATACAGAGGTAGCACTTTGTTGAACTTTATATCCCCAAACCACAGACGATTCGCTTCATCAAATAACCGCTTTGCTTCTATGTGATTCATAGTTCTCAACTTCCTCTTTGACTTTGGCAACAATGTGAATTATGGTCTCGGACTAATGTCTTGATGGTAAGGTCTTAAGTAAGTTTGAAATATTGCACAGAGAAGTTACCTTAATCTCGTCGCATATAATTTAAGTTCGATCGATCGCTCTCATTCTCGCGTCGCAGCTCTTCTTCCTCCTTAAGTATTTCAGAGTCATACCAACCCTTACCATTAAGATAAGTTTCGTAAGCCAAAAGAAACATTCTACGATCTTCAGCAGCAGCACTAATTACAGACCAATTATTCCTATTAAAATTCATCGAATAAAGTTGCTTGAGGTCGATTTCCCACGCGGGAATGGGCAGAGGCGGCCTATAAGAGGGACGTTGCAGTAGCCACTCTTTCATTGTAGCAAAAAGCTTTCTGCCCCTCTCACTCAGACGGTCTTGATAAAGGGATGCCAGATCGAGTGCTTGCACAGCTTCATCGAACCGTTCAAAGGCTCGCAGCACAACCGCAAGTTGATAGAGCATTACTGGGTCAGTCGGGTCGTACTTGAGGGCTTCTTGATAAATTGGTAGAACAAGGTGATAGCGTCCTTCCTTAAACCAGAAATGATTGGCTTTCTCAAATAGCTGTCTGGCGGATGGTCGCAGATTATTTAATATTGCGATATCGCTCTGATTATTAAGTCTGGCTTGTTCGGCTTCCCAAGTTTTTTGGAATTCAGAAAAAGGCAGACTTCTGTCATAGGTAATTGCTGCCAAAAGAAACATTCTCCGCTCGCTAGCAGCAATAGCAATTTCAAGCCACTCATTATAATTAAAAGTCTTTAAGACAAATTGTTTTATGTCGATTTCTATTGCTGGTATGGGCAAGGGCCGTGCATTATAAAGATGTTTCAGCAGCCATTTTTTCCTTCTATCTAAAAGTTTTCTGCCTATTTTGCTGAGAAGGATTTGGTGAAGAGATGCCATTTCGAGTGCAAGTGCTGCCTCATCGAAGCGCTCAAACGCCCGCAGAACCACAGCCAGTTGATAGAGCATTACTGGGTCAGTGGGGTCGTACTTGAGGGCTTCTAGATAAAGCGGTAGGACAAGGTGATAGCATCCTTCCTCAAACCAGAAATGATTGGCTTGCTCAAACAGCCTTCTGGCTTCTGCTGGGTTGACTGCTTTTACGTCTTTTGGTGGGAAGAAAAATTCAGTCATAGCAACACAATTGGGTAGGAGTTGAAACGTTTTATGGGAGGTTTTGATGGTAGTTGATTAGGTAGGTATCCAATATTGGTTGAACCATCTCTCTCACACCGCGATTAATCGTTGATTTAGCTGAATTCAATAATATAGCCAGGCTATTACCTTGATCTTTATTTTGTTTCAAGAATCCGTCAGAAGTTTCTTCAAGCTGTGCGGCAAATTCTCTTAATTCCGCAGCTATCTGAGCGGGTGTTTTATTCACCTCGCCTCCAACTCCCGGTAGAAGACCATCGATAATGTTGGCAACGTTATTGAGCATTGCTTCAGCATCATAAGTTTTAAGGATTCTAGTAGATACTTCTTCAGGATTCAAGGCGGCTCGAATCGCTTCCATAACGGTAACTTGCTGGTTAACCTGTGCTTGCAGTGTGCTGAAAACAGGTGTTATAGCTTCCATTGCTTCTATGTTACCAAGAGCCATGAAATAGTTAAATGCACGTTTGGCCGCTTTGAGATATTTCCCATCTGGGTTATAGCCTGATTCCGGGTCTTTTTTGTTATTGAATACCAGCTCGAATACCTCTTTACGCATTGTACTGGCATACCAACCCAGTTTTTCCTTGGGAAATGTTTCGGGCTGCTTAAGGATAAAGGCAGTCTGAAACTCCGCTCCACCCGGTCGAGTTTCCAAAGGAAGATTTGTGGTGCTTGTATCTTCTTCGATTAGGTAAAATTCTGCATCCTCAGAGAAAGGCTGAGTAGAGAAAAGAATCTCTCCAGTAGTTGCCTGTTTAGCGGAGATGCCTAAAACCTTAGTAATGCCGATAAAACGGTTTCCATCGACCTTCGCCCGCCAGAAGGTATTGATAAAATCCCGATCTGTCCCATTTAATCCTTGTAATGCCTCCGAAATTGTACTGCGATTATTTTCAAGTTCGCTAAGACTCTTATATACTAATCGCTCTCCTTTGGAACTTCTAATCATAATCTTCTCAAATTCAACTCTTGGGTTTGTTTGATTGCGTCTTACAAAGTCGATAAGAGTATCGACAATAGCTGTCGCTGCGTTTTGAGCATTGGGAGCGGATACGTCAAACGTTTCCACATAATCGATATCGCCGGGATAAGGTTGAACAAGCCCTTGAGCGGTAGTCCCGCCAAAACCCAACATGGTCTTGAGCTTAGTACCTGCGGGTAAATTTACTCGTTGGGAAGCAAGCTCTCTACCAATATCGAATACAGCTCGTTTTTCGAGCGGTGCGATATTCCATGCAACAGAGCTACTACCATAAAAAGTTTGAAAAAGATTTTCGTAGTTGATTTCAAAGATTAATCTGCCTCCCTCCAGCTCAACGGGACTAACATTCACTTCATCTCCATATTTATCTCTTTGAACCTCAACTGAGATTTTTCTTAACAGTCCATCCCGTTGTCTAATAGGTCTTTCAAGAAGTTTGTCCACGTCGTTGGGATTGTCTGCTGTATCGCGCATTTCGACCAGCTCTGCGATCCTCTGGCTTAGCTCCTGCAACCTTTCCTTCTCATCTTCTTGGATACTCAAGCTTGCTGCCATTCCCCAAGGGCTTCCAGCCGTTGCGATCGGACTGTGCTTGCTATCAAACACACCGTAAGTAAACTGGTTGCGAGGCCAATCCCCCGTAACAATTCCATAGTCAGCAGCGATACTAATTGCTGGGTTAATATCGTCAATTGGAACGCTTTGGAATTTACTCGAGCTGACCGGACGGCTCGTGGCAGGATTGAAGTAAGGCGATTTGACACCTCTGTCGAGGTTGTCGATTTTAAAATCTCCAGGGTTTTCGAGAGTTCTGATAATTTCCTCGACATCGAAGACATAGACACCCCCGTCGCCGCTCAGGGTGGGGTAGGAAGCATAGAGGTATTTGTTATCGTTAGAAAGTACCAAGTCAGTGGTTGCCCCTTGCGGTATCGGTCGAGTCGCCGCCACCAGTTTCGGAGTGGGTCCAAACGGGTCTTTAATGATGCCGATATTGCTTCCTGCCCGCACCCCGTCTATGCTCTCAACTCCGGTTTGCGAACTGTCGTTTTTCGCGGCCACAAACGCATAGGACCCATCGCGCATCACCGTGACAGCCACCGCCCGATTGACATCAAAGTAATCTAGGGAACCGCCCATTAGGGGGTCACCCAAACTTAGCGCCGCATAATCGTTGGCAGTAGCGGCAAAGCTAGTGGGATCGTCGTTGGTAATTGTTAATACGCCAAAGCCCTTACTATCATTACTGGTGTTAGTAAAGGTCATCCGATTCGGCTCGGCGGTAGCAGCCATTCCCTGCACCCCAGCAAAAGTATTTACCACACCAATCTCCTGATGCCACTTGCGGGGGTTCTGGCTTGGATCGAGAGGTTGGTCTTCAGGATCGATATTCACCGCGATAATCTGGCTAGTTGGAAAGCCCGGTGCAGTGGCGAAGAGCTTGCGCCCGTCACTGCTAATAGCTATTTCATTTAACCCACCCGTTACTGAGCTTAGGGAGATAGTCTGGATGACCTGATGATATTCTTCGGAGAAGGGGTCGATGTCCAAAACATAAATGTTTCCTCGCTTCCCATCAGAGATGTAGGCATATTGGTTGCGGGGGTCGATGGCAATTGACCGAGGCGTTGCACCAATAGGCAAATCGATCGGGTTGATGCCGGGGGTATCTGGTTTGGTGTCCACCTGTTGCAACACCATCGGATCGACCAATGCCACACGACCAGACTGCT
The DNA here is from genome assembly GCF_036702475.1 of Microcoleus sp. D2_18a_B4. NCBI lineage: Bacteria > Bacillati > Cyanobacteriota > Cyanophyceae > Oscillatoriales > Microcoleaceae > Microcoleus > Microcoleus sp. D2_18a_B4. The sequence continues at coordinate 10,911 of NZ_JAUBTL010000022.1, read as the reverse complement.
CCAGAGCCACGTAAACGCGGGTTCCGTCACTCGTCACAGCTAAGTCTCGCGGTCTGTCGATCGCGCCATCTCCCACAGGAATAGTAGAAAGCAGTAAATTAGAACTGCTAGAAGCTGCCACAACCGACTCGGGATCTGTACCGTCTAAAACTGCAACAGCATCAGCTCCTTTTAGCGCCGCAAAAACATACTCAGCTCCCGCGTCCAACCAAATGGGATTGCTGTTGTATTCGATCTCCTCATACACTGGTTCCGTCAGGTTCTGATCGACCAGTTGATTCTGCCGTCTGGATAAGGAAATGTAAGACTCACCCAAAACTACAGTATTAGGTACTTTAACTGCCACTTCAAACTGGTTGTCTCCCAAAGTTGCGCTAAGGTTGGGCAATATTGCCTGTTCGTAAACACGATCGCCAACGTAGAATTTCACAACTAAGTCTTCGAGCCGGCTGCCCTTGGGATCGCCCAAATTGCTCGCCAGAACGTTACTGGCTTTGAGGAAAAGAATCGGTTCGTTACCCTCAAAGGGTTGATTGTTTTCGTCTTTGAACTTCAGAGAGGCTGCTTGAAGTTTAGGTGCGGCTGCGGAATTGGAAGCTGCTGGTGTTGGTATATTTAGGTTGGCTTCCAAAGTCGCAACGCCGTTTGAGTTTCGTTGGACGCCCAACTCAGTAACTATTGGCAATCCCACTTTAGGGATCGCGATTACTTTGACTGAAGAGATGTCGTAAGAAACTGTAAACCCAAAATTGGTGACAAAGTTGCTTGGATCGATCAACTGACCGATACCTCCCAAGGGGTCAATGATGCCAAAAAATGCTAGGGGGAAATCGTAGTTAAGGGTGAGTTGACCTTTGACTAAGGTGGCATCTCCGGTGGGACTTGAATAGACAATTATATATTCGCCTGGCCTGACAACCCCTGGATAGGGTGGCGAGGAGGTACGAATTGTGCCGTCATCCCCAACTACACCAGATTCTTCTTGAAGCCAGATTGGTTTCCAGACACCAGTTTCATCCGGTAACGCACCCTTCCGCATGAAGTAGACCTCAGTTCCCGCAGGTAAGCCCTCTGGTGCTGGCACCGCTAATTGAACGGGCTGTTCCAGAGAGCTATCGCCAAAGTTCAAATTAAAAGCCCCGGCAAACTCAAATCCAGTCGGGACTGGCAGCGATAACTCGGAGCGATTTAAGGAAGCAATGCTGACATTTGTATCGCTGTTCAAAGCGCCGGGAGGCATCATCACCATAAGTTCTCCGTCGCTTGAGAGGACGACGCCGCCAGCAGCCCCCACGGTTGCAGGCCCGCTTCGCGGCGCTTCGACTCGCACTGGAATTGTTGCTTCTGCTGCACCGTAAATCGCAGTCACCGCAGCATCGCCAACGCCGACTGCTGTAATAGTGCCGTCGGGACTGACCCTCAAGATGTTGCTGTTGTTGCTAAAATAGCGCGTACCCGTACTGGCTGCGGTTAAGTTGACCTCGCTCAACCCAGGGTTCAAGCCGAGGGACAGTTTCCGGGTTGCGCCGGGTGTCAGGGAGACGGCATCCGGGTAGGGGTCTAGTCCGTACATTTCGGCTAGTATCTGATGCAATTGAGCGTCTGTTGTCGGTTGCGGCATCGCCCCAATGCGAATTGGGGTCACTGCTTGCAGGTTGTTTCTACTCGCGCTCAAAATCGAAGTGCCGTTGGTTAAACCTGTCACTTTCCCGGCTGCGTCTATTGGTGCTACTTCTGGATTTATTGAAGTGTAAGTTAAATAAGAATCTGGCAGCACTACACCTTTTTGGTCGGCAAAATCTCCGAGCACAACTAATTCCGTATTTTCTCCTGCATTGAGGATCGGATTTCGCTTCACAAAATCTAGATTCAGCAGGGGAACATCGCTGACGTTGACTGTCACCCGCGCGGGCGTTGAACTACCAAAACCGTCGCTGGCAAGGAAATCAAAGCTGGCAATTCCTGAGAAACCGGTTGCCGGTTTGAACGATGCTTTGTTAGTTGAGGGATTGAAAATTACTGTGCCGTTAACTGGATTGAGGACGCTAATTGTCAGGGGGTCGCCCTCTGCATCTGTGGCAAGATTTTCTAATGAAATAGTTGTTTCTAATTCTGTATAAGTCCGAGCGTTTGTCGGTGAAACAACGGGCGGATTGTTGTCAGAATTCGGGGGATTGGCTTCGCCGAGCAATTGTTGTCCTAACGGAGTATTGCGCCATTCTCTATCAGGATTGATGACTGTATCTAGCAGCGGTGCGTTTCCTATTGCGCCACTAATTTTAAAGATTAGGTCATTGTAATCTCTGTCAGAGTTAGCGGATGACATATCTTCGAGGGCAAAAGTGTTGCCGGTGCCGGTAATGTCGGCTATTTGTAGCAGATGAGCGGTATCGTTGGGATTGGCTGTGGCGATACTGAATAAGGGACGGTGTTCGGGGAACCAATTTCCCGAATACGAGGATTGGAGGGATGATTGTATTGTAGCGTTGGGGACTAACATGACGGCAAAGGTGTCGCCTGGTAGCATGGAGAAAGTTTTGATACCCTGATATTCGCCGCTGCCCCACTCCCAGTCGAACGGCATCGAACCGGTGAATTTGGCTCCTTCTATCGAGTCGCTAATGACAATGTGTCCGTCGGTGGAATTGCTTAAAACTCTACGGAATGCTTCGGCAATGAATTCTGGAGTTCCTGGTGTAAATGCTTCCATTCCTGCCAGGCTGAAAATTCCGAGTTCGCCTTCAAACAAGCCGCCGTCAAATACATAGTCAAATCTGACTTCTCCTTGGTTATCTACAAGAAAAGTCCCGGGGATTGGTAAATTGGCTGTTGTTGTTATTGATAAATTTCTTGGGGGATTGATATTGCTTTGAAAGTTGCCTGTACTCTGTGTGGAATAAGATTGACTGTCTGCAATACCGTCCGAAAATTGAGCCGATTCTTCTGCCTCTAATGGCAGCCAACCGCTCGATACATCTGCGGGTTTGGGCGCAATTTCGGTATCAGAATATGTGGGCTGGGCGACGGTAGTTTCTGTGGGATTTGAATTGCTATTATAAGTGTTTGAAGTTGGTGAGGGTGGGGATTTAAGAGTTGAGGGTGAAACGCTGGTTTCGACTGAGGCTATCTGTGCCGTACCTGCTGCTGTTTCTGATGGAGCTGAGAAAAGTGCCAGTATGGGAGAATCGGTTTGTACGCTAGAGTTTGAGTGGGAAATTAGCGGGTCGGGTTCGAGAGAATTAACGACAATTGCCGGGGAGTTTTCAGTCTCTAATTCTGCTGCTGTGAAGGTGACAGCGATGTCCGTATCAATTGTATCCGCAGTGAATTCTGCAAGAGCGATATCGTCTGTTTTTGGTGGCAATTGTTGGCTTTCAAATTCTGCTGTTATTTCAGCAACAGGGATATCGCGTTCAACCGTATCATCCGCTTCGAGTGTAGCAATAATTGACTCGGTTTTTGTGACCAATTGTTCGGTTTCAAATTCGGCTGTTATTTCAGAGACGGCGGTGTCATATTCAATTAAATCGGCAACGTTTTCTGTTTCTGTAGCAATAACCGAATCGGTTGTTGTGAGAAATTGTTCAGTTTCAAATTCGGCTGCGGTTTCGGTAACATCTCGGTCATTTTCTTGGGTATCAACAGCCTTGGATGCGGGAATAACCTCAGTAAATTTTATCGGCAATTGTGACGCAGCATTAGGAAGATTGTCATGGGTTTCTCTTGGCAATTCTTCGCCAAAATTATCGGCAATCTCAGATGTTTTTGCAGGAGGCTGTGAGGCGATAGAAGTGGGAGTCAGCAGAGTTTTAGCGGTTGGTGGAGAAGCAGCATTATTTACAGCATAGTCGGCTTCAGCCGGCAATTGAGGAATGCGATTAGTTGCAGTTGTGTCGGTTTTAATTAATTCAGCATCTGCTGACTCGCTGACAATTGATTCGGCTGATACTGGCCGTTCTATTTCCGAATTTAATTCATTAGGGCTAACACTGGGTGTCTCTGGGGGAGAGGCTGTTTGTTCTATTTGTTGCGATTCTTGACTATCTGATTTGCCAACTGTTGATGTTTCTGTGGCTGGCGATTCTTGAGTATCGGATTTGTCAACTATTGATGTTTCTATTTGTTGCGATTCTTGACTATCAGATTTGACAAGGATTGATGTTGCTGTTGGTTGCGATTCTTGAGTATCAGATTTGCCAACTGTTGATGTTTCTGTTGGTTGCGATTCTTGAGTATCGGATTTGCCAACTATTGATGTTTCTGTTGGTAGTGATTCTTGGCTGTCTGAGTTAGCAACTGTTGATGTTGCTGTTGGTTGCGATTCTTGGCTGTCTGAGTTAGCAACTGTTGCTGCTGTTGGCTGAGGTTTTTGTTGGTCGTTATCAGCAGTTATCGATGGTTTTTCTCCCTGGGATTGATCGCCGGAATTAGTAACAGTTGATTCTTGGGTAAATTTCGGCTCTGATTTATCCGATTCACCCTTCAGTTTTTGAACTAACTGGGAGTGAATTGATGCAGAGAAGGAGTCAACTAATTCGCTGAGGGGAACTATTTTGGATGTAGCGCCCGTGACACGGAATGTGATATCATCGTAATCGATATCGCTTCCTTGAATTAGCCCCATGTCTTCCATGGCGAAGAGTTGGCCTTCGCCTGTAATGTCGGCAATTTGACCGATACTGAAGGTGTCGCTGGGATTGTCTGTAGCTATTGAAAATAGGGGTTTTTTGTCGCCGCCGATTGCGGGGTTGTCGTATACTTGTTGTACGGTGCCGTTGGGTACTAGCATGAAGAAGAATTTGTCTCCAGGCGTCATGGCAAATGTTTTTGTGCCGAGGTATTGCCCGGAATTGAGGTTTTCTGAGCTGTTAGGATCGGTGTAATATGCTCCTTCTAAATCGTCAGAAATTGCGATGTAGCCCTTTGTCGAGTTGCTTAAAGCTCGACTTGCTGCTTCTTTGATGAAGGCTTCGGAACCGGGAACGAATTTTTCCATTCCGAGTATGCTGACGATGGCTAGTTGTCCGCTATACCAGCCGCCGTCGGATGTGAATTGTATGCCGACTATTCCTTTTTCATCGACAGTGAATGCGTTTGAGTCAAAGTTAACGTTGGTTGGGGGAGTTGAGGTTTGATCTGGTTCTGGGGTTGAGATTTTATGGGGTTCTAGATTAGTGGCTGTATCTAAGTTTTTGGTGGTGGATATTTCGGTAGGTGATGTTTTGTTGGATTCTGATAAATCAGAAGCTGACGCAGTTGCAGGTGATGTTTGATCTGGTTCTGATTTATCAGTCGTTGATGTAGTTGCAGGTAATGTTCGATCTGGTTCAGAGTTTTCAGCGGCTGATGCAGTTGCGGGTGATGTTTGATCTGGTTCTGATTTATCAGTCGTTGATACAGGTGCAGGTGATGTTCGCTCTGGTTCTGATTTATCAGTCGTTGATACAGTTGTAGGTGATGTTCGATCTGGTTCAGGGTTTTCAGTGGCTGAGGCAGTTGCAGGTGATGTTCGATCTGGTTCTGATTTATCAGTCGTTGATGCAGTTGCCGGTGATATTTTGTTTGGTGATGACTCGAAGAAGAGTGTAGTCTCTGATGATAAAGGCGTTTGGTGTTCTTCGGGTTTTGAAGTCGTTTCAGCGGTAGCGGGTAATGGCGTTTTGTCGGAAGCTTTTTCGCTCGTGGTAGATGCAGTTACAACGGGTAATGTTTTGTCCGAATCTTGTTCTGATTTTGTGGAGGCGGTTGGCGATAATTGTGTTTTATTTTCCAGCAATTCATCGGAAACAGCGGTTGTAGCTGCTGTGCTTTTATTTAGTTCTGAGTTGCTGATTGAGGAGTTGACTGGAGGTATGTCAGTCGCAGGTTTATTAGAATCAGAAGAAACGTTATTTGATGCAATTCGATTCGGGTTGATTAGGAGGTCTCCTAAGTCGGAGTCTAGTTTACCAATTAGAGGGTCAACTTCAGAATTTGTTGTATCCCTGAGAGTGCTGTTAGTTATCAGCAGGCTGGTGTTGGTAGAAGGTATGCTGTTAATATCGGAGGGTTTATTAATAATAAAAGCATCAGCTTCTGTTCGACTGAATTCGGATGCGGGCCCGCTTGCGGGTTCTATTAAGTTAAGTTGTTCGGGGTTTTGAGAAGAGCCCGGAGTTTGATCTAATAAGGTTTTGTTAGTCTGAATTCCCGGCCATTGTGGGGCGAAAGTTGGGGCAATTCCGGGAATTAAGGATTCCATTTCTGTTAAAGGTTCTCTAATCGGGTCGGTTAAAGGCACTCTGGGCGCTCCTTGAGAAATGGTTAATTTCTTTTAAATCATTATTCAGCGGTAGCTCATCATTATCGGCTCGGCTCGATGATAAAGATATTCGGGAAAATACATAATTTTAGAGCTTTTTTGGGTGTTGCTAGTCTGTTGGATTTCCAGTATATTTACTGGTAGTTTTTCAACTTATGCTAAATCTTTATGAAGGTAAGTTTTTTCAGGCAGGAAAATACTTAAATAACCGATCGCACACAGGGTCTCTCTTTGTTACCATCGGCTTGAATTATTATTAATCTGAGATGTTGCACCAATATCAATAAGGGGCTTTTTTGTAGGTGGGGGCGGGTTTATTTAACCTGTCTGCACCCCTTAAAGCTTTTGGTGAACCCGCGCCTACAGGTTTTTGATTGCGGGTGCAATATCTGGGATCGATACTCACCCCGTCAGGAAATCGAGCTCTTGCTTAACGATGGTTGACCCTGGATCGCAACTGCGCCCTCTACAGTTAATTGTCAGTCCCTTCCCTGTTCAAAACTTTCCTTCCCCGAACCCTTCCCCTTGCTCTCGGCTTCCTGTAAAGTAAATAATTGTAAAGAAATATGAGTTTTCTCTTATCCTCTGGTTAAGACCGCCAGCTAGCATTCACAATTAAGACCCGGATTATAAGTTCCTATGTCACAGCTTTTCCCGCGAAAATTTCTAGCCTCTGTTGCCGCATTTTTTCTGGCTTTGTCTGTGTGGACGATCGCACCTGCGGCCCACGCTTTCAATAATCCCGATTTGTTGCCGTCAACTCAGACGCCGATCATTGACTTAGCTAAAGCCCTCACGGATATTGAAGAACAAACTTTGGCAAAAAATTTAAAGGCATTTGAAGCCGAAACCGGCTGGAAACTGCGAGTGCTAACTCAGTACGATCGCACGCCCGGTTTGGCTGTCAAAAGCTATTGGGGGCTAGATGACAAGAGTGTGTTGCTAGTTGCTGACCCCCGAGGGGGCAATTTGCTCAATTTTAATGTGGGCGACTCGCTGTATCCGCTGCTGCCGCGCACTTTTTGGGTGGAACTGCAAACCCGCTACGGTAATCAATTTTTTGTGCGGGACAATGGCGAAGATCGAGCGATTATTGAATCTTTGGAGTCTATAGAAGGCTGTTTGCGTCAGGGCGGATGCCGCGTGGTTCCCGGTTTGCCGAGGGAACAGTGGGTTCTGACGTTAATTACGTCGGTGGTTGGCGGCGTCATCTGCGGGTTTGCGGCTCAGCCTCGGAAGCCTGGACAGGTTGTGGCTTGGCAGTGGGCTCTGATTTTTTCGCCGCTGTGGGGCATTCTGTTTTTCGCTTTCGGACTTGGACCAGTGGTGACTCGGACTTCTGACTGGTTGCCTGTGGTTCGGAATGTGTCCGGTTTTGCGATCGGAGTTTTGGTGGCATTCCTGACTCCGGTGTTGGGCAAATCTTCTTCGTCGTCGGAAACTTAGTCAACAGCCAACAGCCAACAGTCAACAGTCAACAGTCAACAGTCAATAGTCAACAGTCAACAAATGACTAAAAGCTGGTAAGCTGATACCTGACAACTCACAGGCGACAGCTATCCAACAAATGGAATGGCACGTAAGCGATGCCCAGAGTCTGGGATTAATCGATAACGAAATTGGCGACCACGGTTTTTCAGCGGCGGAGTACGAAATAGTCCGCCGCGTGATTTATGCGACTGCTGATTTTGAGTACAAGTCTTTAATTAGTTTTTCCGATCAGGCTTTGCAGGCTGGGGCGGCGGCTTTGGCTGCTCGGACTACGATCGTGGTAGATGTGCCGATGGTGCAGGTGGGCATTACCCCACAAATCCAAACTACCTTTGCGAATCCGGTTTACTGTTCGATGGAGGCTTTGACGCGCCCCCAAAGGGAAAGGACGCGGGCGGCTTGGGGGATTGAAACTTTGGCAAGACGCTATCCTGAAGGGATTTTTGTGGTGGGCCAGGCTCAAACTGCTTTGTCGGCGATCGTAGATTTGATTGAATCTGAGGAAATTCGACCGGCTTTGGTGATTGGGACTCCTTCTGGGTTTGTGGGGGTTGATGTGGCTAAGTCGCGGCTGCACGATTCGATGATTCCTCACATTCGGATTGAGGGCCGCAAGGGCTCTGCCGTGGTAGCTGTGGCTATTGTTAACGGGCTGGTGGATTTGGCTTGGCAGGCTTACGGCCAAGAGGGGAATAGTTGAGCGATAAGTCAGCAGTCATTAGTCATTAGTCATTAGTTATTAGTCAGTAGTCATTCTATCTGTGAGATCATTTCCGGTTGCATCGGAATTATTAGCCAAAATTAGGAGACTGCAGTGCCGTTTCCCTACAATATTATTTTCGGTAGGGAAACGGCACTGCAGTCTCTTCGCTTGTCATTCCGATAATAACGGAATTGATATGAGATCCGAGAAACCGGGTTTTTTACCTTAATTTGCGACTACAACCAAGTATCTCCCAAAAACCCGGTTTCTGCCCACGCACCCGTGCATAAGTCCCAGATTAATAATCAGCGGACGATCGCCTTTTTGTGCTTCTATTGTCATTATCTCGCTCTCGGTCTTTTTTCCTACCTTTTTTAATCTGTTGGCTCATCTCGACAAACAAATCTCTGCGTAAATAAGGATAGTCGCTCACCCACACGTCACGGCTGGGAATATAAATATCTGAAACTTTGGCAATTCTGCCTAAATCTTCTTGATTTGACATAATTAACATTAAAGCAGCTTGGCCGGGGACAATTCCTTGGTGATCTTTCCGCAAGGGAGCTCGAAGTGTAGTAGTAAATCCGGTTTTGTCACCAACTTCTAAGTTGATGCGCGGTTCTAGGTTGTCAACTATTACGAGTTGTCCTTTTTGATTGACTGTTTCTTCTTGACTTGTGACTTCATCTGTAATATATATATCCAAAACTCGTCCTTGCCAAAAACCGCAGTATTGATATTTGCGGCATTCTGCATTCCGCAAACTCGCCCACAAAATCGGCCCCCACAGCCAGTACAAACCAGCTATCAATCCGGTGATTAAAACTAGCGGCCCGACATCGGAACCGACGAAGTTATAAACTACCAGGAGGAAAACTACGCTGACTGCCGAGATTAACATTCGCCTCAAAAAATCGGGCGGTTTTCCCCAGATATATTTGTATTGCGCTCCCGTGGCGACGGCGGGAATTAGTTCTTGAAAGGTTTCGCGGGTTAAGGGAATTAGCATAGGAAGTTATGGGGAATTGGGCATGGGGAATTAGGGATGGGGCATGGGGCATGGGGCATAGGGCATAGGGCGTTAGTTATTGATTATTAGTGATTAGTGATTGGTGATTGGTTATTGGTTATTGGTTATTGGTTATTTACTAGAACTTAGGGATTAGGAATTAACAATTAGCAATTAGCAATCCCCAATTCCCCATGCCCAATGCCCAATGCCCAATGCCCAATTCCCAATGCCCAATTACCTACAGTATTTTTTCCAGGCCGTAAACGAGCGATCGCAATTCAAGGACTTTGCGTATAGACAGCAAGACTCCGGGCATATAACAAGCGCGATCGCTCGTATCGTGTCGTAAAGTATAAACTTGACCGGCGCCGCCAAAAATTACTTCTTGGTGGGCAATTAAACCGGGTAAACGGATGCTGTGAATGCGAATCCCTTCATCGGCCACTGAACCCCGAGCACCGGCTAATTTTTCCGTTTCCTCAACTTCTGGCGGATTGAAAGTTTTTCCCATTTCTGCTAACATCTGGGCAGTTTGAATCGCTGTGCCGCTGGGGGCGTCGGCTTTTTGATTGTGGTGCAGCTCGATAATTTCTACGTGTTCAAAATACTGAGATGCCGTGACGGCGGCTTGTTGGAGCAAAACCATGCCGATCGAGAAATTGGGTACGATCAAACAGCCGATGCTCGCTTTATCAGCGAATTCAGCTAAGTTTTCAATTTGCTTGCTGCTCAATCCGGTAGTGCCGACTACTGGGCGAATGCCGTAAGCTATTGCCGATCGCACGTTTTCATAAACTGACGAAGGGTGCGTAAAATCTACCATCACCCCTAACTGCTTTTCCTGAGCTGCTAATACCAGCATTCCTTGCAAGTCGTCAGTGATGGGAACTTCTAACGGGCCGCATCCGGCTAATTCCCCGGCATCGGCGTTGAGGCACTCAGGAGAGCGGTCTACAGCCCCAAATAAGGTCATGTCACTAGCATGGGCGATCGCCTTAATTACTTCGCGGCCCATTTTGCCTGCAGCACCGTTAACAATCACCGGAATCGGAAGTTGATTCGCCATAATCTCAAAAATATCCTGAAAGTTCGATCGACTAAATTTTAACGCTTGTGCGAATTTGGGGAAACAAGGAATGAAAGACAGGATTTGTCGGCAAATCTTCAAAAACCCCGTTCCCATTCGAGAAATACTTTGCCAAATCGAGTAATTAGCTTAAAGAAACTCGGTGGCGGCACAAGTTCTGAACAAATTACATTCAATCTCATATTAAGCTCAATTCTTTGACACTCCCCACGCATAGAATGCGGGGGATTCTTCTCTCACAGGCTCGACTCTAGACCGATATTACTATCGATCGCCGATAGAACGCCTCCAGAAGCAGTTTTACTCACGAGCTGCCC
>NZ_JAUBTL010000021.1:87789-100107 GCF_036702475.1 Microcoleus sp. D2_18a_B4 | reverse complement strand
GCCCGTCCTTTTTGGACGGGCGGGACGCCCATCCCACAATAACAATTAAAATTGTAAGTTATTTAATTCGCGATCCTAAATGACAGACCGTTCGCAGGAAATACGGGAGAAAATCTCAGGTTATCACGCACCCTAAAATAGGTTCTGATACACAATTAATATGATATCCGTTGCAATTGCCCCCCATCTGACGGTCGAGGGGGTTTACGCTCATCTGTGAGTAATATTATAGATTTGTGGTGAACCGGCCCCTACAAGAATTATGGTTAATTTACCGCACATGATTTAACAGCTTATCCTAACTTTCAACTTTCAACTTTTGCGAAATCGGCAGTTCGATCGCAAATTCTGTTCCCAGGCCAACTTCGGAATGACACTCCAACTTACCGCCGTGGGTGTCTTTCACAATTTGGTAACTAATCGACAACCCCAAACCAGTGCCGGTGCCGACAGGTTTGGTAGTAAAAAATGGGTCAAACATCCTTGACTGAACTTCGGGATGGATACCGGGCCCGCTGTCAGAAATCCGCACACAAACTTGATTTTCGCTGCTGACTTCAGTAACAATGCGAATCTGGTTAACTTTGCAAGTACAGTTTGCTGATGACTCTTCCACAGCGTCGATCGCATTCACCAGCAAATTCATAAATACCTGGTTTAATTGAGCCGGATAACACTCGACTTTGGGCAGGTTCCCGTAATTTTTAATAACTTGAATCTCCCGACGTTTTGGCTGTGACTGGAATCGGTGCTGCAAAATCACCAAAGTGCTCTCTATCCCTTCATGAATGTCTATTACTTTGCGATCTGTTTCGTCGAGTCTCGAAAAGTTTCTCAAAGACAGCACTATCTGCTTAATTCGGTTAGCACCTTCTTGCATTGAAGCCATGATTTTCGGGAAATCGCCAGCAATAAAATCCACCTCGACTTCTGCCAATTCTTTGGCTATTTCGGGAACTGGTTCGGGATAGTATTGCTGGTAGAGATGGATCAATTTTACCAAATCGCGAGCGTACTGTGCGGCGGGAATAATATTGCCGTAGATGAAGCTAATGGGGTTATTAATTTCATGGGCTACTCCCGCTACCATTTGCCCGATACTTGACATTTTTTCGGCTTGAATAAGCTGAGATTGAGCCTTTTTTAAGTCTGCCAGAGTTTGTTCTAACTGTTGCGCTTTTTCTCGTTCTCGCTGTTCGCTAAATTGCAACTCTACTTCGGCTTGTTTGCGATCGCTAATATCGATATGCGTGCCCGTCATCCGCAAAGGATTTCCCGAAGCGTCGTGTTCCATCACCTTCGCTTGAGCTAAAATCCACTTCCACTCGCCGGATTTTGTCAGCATCCTAAATTCCACTTCGTAAGTAGGATTTTTGCCTTCTAGGTGAGCATTTAGCGCTGCTTTAGCCGGAGACAAATCCTCTGGATGTACCAGTTGCTCCCAGGATGCAAAACTATTTTCTACTTCCTCTACTTCATATCCCAGCATCATTTTCCACCGTGGATTAAAATAGACTTCTCCCGTGGCAAGATTCCAATCCCACAATCCCATCGCACTGCCTTCAAATGCCAGATAAAAACGTTCTTCGCTAATTTGCAAAGCTGCTTCGGCTTGTTTCCGATCGCTAATATCCATCACTGTTCCCAACAGTTTGATTACTTCCCCTGTTTCGCTAAAAACAGCTTCTCCCCTTCCTTCGAGGTATATAATTTGACCGCTAGGATGCAAAAATCGGAACTCTCTTTTGTAGGAAATTCCTTGTGAGATAGTCAGGCTGACTGTTTGTTGAAATACTTCTCTGTCGTCGGGATGACACATCTTTAAAAGTTGGGCTGATGTCGGTTCAGTTGCACTTGAGTCAAGACCAAAAATGCGGAATACTTCTTCTGACCAAGTAATTTTATTTGTGACTAAATCAAATTCCCAACTGCCGATATGGGCAATTTTCTGGGCTGCTGCTAGACTAGCTTCGCTCTGCTGAAGTTTAAGTCGCTGTTGTTTATCTTGTTCGAGAAGGTTGGCTTGAGCGATCGCAATTCCCATCTGTGCCGCCACAGCGCTCAATAATCTGATCTCATCCTGCGTCCAGTTGCGGGGGCGATCGTACTGATGCAAGCATATCATTCCGTTAGCTTTTCCCTGGTAGGAAGTGCGGATGGATATCATCGATTTCAGACCTATTTGACAGCACAAATCTCGGACGTTTTCTAGCAGCGGTTCGGAAAAAACATCGTCAGAAACTACAGCTTGATCTTGGGACAATAAAAACTGAACGTGAGGATTGCCATGTATGGGAATTTCTAAATCTAAAAGCGATTTGGATGAGGTTTTTCTGTACTCAGCGACATTGAAAATTCTGGGAATTGGGTGTTCTGTGTAGGTATGAATTAAGCAGCAATCGGCATTAAAAATTCGACCTATTTGGGCACTCGCTGTTTGAAAAACTTGAGCTGGATTTAAGCTGTAGCGAATTTCGAGAGTAATTGTTTCTAGCAGAAATCTTTGTTTGATTTGCCGTTCCAAAGCAGCTATAGCTGTTTTAAGTTCGAGTTCTGCTTGTTTGCGATCGCTAATTTCAGTAGCCGTTCCCAAAATTTTCCACGGTTGGTCGTCGGCTGTTCTGGCAAACACTGTATCCACGCTAACAAACCAGCGATATTCACCATTTTTGTGCTGAATTCGGTACTCAAACTCAAAGCTTTCACCGTCTTTTGCTGCGTCAATCCTGCTCAGGTGTTCTGAGAATCCTGGCAAATCGTCAGGGTGTATTAAGTTAGGAAGAAATCCTCCTGCCATTTGCTGGATTTCATCAAGGGTGTAGCCAATATCGCTATAAATTTCGCGGTTGATATACAGAGTTCGCTGTTCTATCAAATCGGAAACGTACAAAAGATTAGGATGTGTTTGAATTACTGCTGACAGCCAGCGTTGGCTGTCTCGGAGTTCTGCTTCGATCCGCTTGCGTTCTTCTATTTCTGCTTGCAGCCGTGCATTTTGTGCTAAAATTTGTTTATAAAGACGGCTCAGAAGCAGTTGATTTTCGACACGGCTCACCACTTCTTCTGTTTGAAAGGGTTTACTAATGTAGTCTACCCCCCCCACCGAAAAAGCTTTGACTTTATCAAATACTTCATTTAAAGAGCTAATAAAAATCACAGGAATATCTTTGGTTTGCGGACAAGCTTTTAGCTGTTCGCAGACTTCATAGCCATCCATACCGGGCATCATGATGTCCAGCAAAATCAAATCTGGTGGACTCGACAGAGCAAAGTTAAGAGCCAATTTGCCATCTCGTGTCGGTCGCACTTTATATCCCCGCTTAGACAAAATCCGGGATAAAAGTCGCAAGCTTTCTGGATGGTCGTCCACCATTAAAATATTTTCTTGTAAGACAGTGTTTTGAAGTCTAACTGTTTCTAGTCTTGGATTTTTATCGTCAGTTGTATTCACAGCAAACCCTCAAACTATTCAAGTTGTATATGTGGGACTCTTTTTAAAGTCCTTAACCGCTTGTAGCTAACACTCTCAGGTAAACCAGCACAACTCTTGGTTCTCTAGCACACTCCTAAATTATTGGTCATTATATCAAAAGTAATGCTCCTTGGAAAATGTTGGGGGAGCATCTCAATGAAAGCAGCAAATCTCGAAATTGGAATTAGGAGTCAGGAGTCAGGAGCCAGGAGAAAAGAGTCAGAAGGAAGAAGAAAGAAGTGTTTTTGCAAATATGAGATGCTCCCAATGTTGGTGGCTCTAATTATCGGAGCCGAGTGAGAAAACAGCCTAGATTCCTCAAATCACAGGCTAAGCAAGTAATTTTGATTAAAGGTAAAACTAAAAGTTTTACAATTTTTATAACCCGGTTTTGCCTCCCTTTACCGGGTGGCTCTCTCTTGTGTTTTGTCAGTAGGTATCCACACTGGAAAAGTTAATTAAAACAGGTCGGAACATGGGTGTCAACTTAAGACTAAAATTCTTTGTTTTTCTGGTTTGTATCCAAGTCTTGAGTTCCCTAAATCCAGGGCGGTTTCATTTTATTGTAGGGGCAAACCCTGGGAGCATCTCATATTTGTAAAAACACTTATTATGGCTCCTTCCTTCTTCCTTCTTCTTCTTTCCTCCTGACTCCTGACTCCTGGCTCCTGGCTCCAATTTCTAGCGGAGGGCTGCTTTCATTGAGATGCTCCCCAAACCCTCGTGAAGAGCCCCGATGCCTGAAAAGCCCATGAAATCATCTCTGGGTGGGGGCGGGCATTCTTGGCACCGCCCCTACAAAAGCCTGGTTTTTCGTAGGGGCAATCCGACCCCTACTCCCCGTGGTTGCCCCGAAATAGCCCTGTTCCCTAAATCCTCCTTCTTAAGCAGCGCTAGGGCAGTGTAGGCATAATTGTCAAACAGTATACCGTTACTAATTATGAGCTTAAGTTGACACCAATGGGCCCTGAAAAACTCCTACAATATCTTATACTTTATTTGCGCTGTCGGGCTGATTTATGGTATCTTTGTCTCGGCCTGCAATTCCCCACAAGCGGCGTACACGGCTTTCACGTTATACCAATTCAGAAAAATCCGAGCAATTTCTAAAGCTAGCTGCGGCTTGCCTTGGTCAATCAACCACTGCAAAAAAGGAGTCATCGTTCGCTCGTTTAGCATCCCACCTAATGATAAAACTCCCCACAGGATTTGGTGCAAAACAGTCATTTGAATCATCATCCGTACTTCCCAACTTGGGTGTTTTTGATAAAACAAAACTCCCATTCTACCGCGCTGAATTTCTCGGTCGATCATGCCCGGAATTTGCTCTAAACTAAAAGGGGGATGCCAGTGATAGCCGACAGCAGCCGGACATTTAATGAGTTTCAAACCTAATTTTTTCAACCTAACACCCAATTCTAAATCTTCCCATCCGTACAGTTGAAACCGAGTGTCAAAAAGTCCAGCAGCCTGCAGCCAGCGGCGGGCGATCGCCACATTTCCCGTAGCAAAATAAGCCGCCGAAAAATCGGTAATTTTGTAAGGTTCTGAGGTAGGATTGTCGAAATTGCAAGTATTAATCACGCTGCCGTAAGTAAAAACAGCATCAGTATCTTTGTAACCCTGTAGTAAAGCATCGGCGTGTGCTTGCAAAAAATGCTCTGTTACTACCAAATCGCTGTCAATAAAAATAATCGTATCGCCCTTAGCATCTTCAACGCCCAAATTCCGGGCAGCGGCGGGGCCTTGGTGAGATTGACAGATCGATCGCACATGAGGCAACAAGTCAGCATTTGCCACCAACCACTCCAGCGTCCCGTCCGTCGATCCGTCGTCCACGACAATTACTTCATACTCTCTGACAATCTCACCGAACTGCTGATTTTCCAAAGCCAGTAGACATTTTGCCAAAATCGGTTTACGATTATACGTCGGAATCACAACACTAAAAAACACGGCTTTTCCCCATCGCCACAGTTACCGTATCCCACGGTAGCAGATTTTCCGCAGCAACTCCCCCGGTAAATAGCCAAGTTTAGCAAAAAAAGAATATATAAATCTGTACTATTTCTGACAAGAATCGATCTCAATTAGGTGCATAATGAAAAGTCGGTTAAATATCACATCTTGCACCATTCTCCAGAACAGGCAAGATGCCTGTTCCACAAACATTTAATTTTCTTGTGGGGCAGGCATCTTACACCATTCTCTCGAACAGGCAAGATGCCTGTGCCACAAAAATTTAATTTTATTGTGGGGTGGGCATCTTGCCCGCCCCTAAAAGGCTGATTCACAGCGGGTGCAAGATGTCAGTTAAATTCAGGATGTTAATACCAATGAGTCGCGCTAAAAAAGTTGTCCTAGCATATTCCGGCGGAGTCGATACCTCCGTCTGCATTCCTTACCTCAAAAACGAGTGGGGTGTTGAAGAAGTAATTACTCTGGCCGCGGATTTGGGACAGGGAGACGAATTAGAACCGATCCGCAAAAAAGCTTTAGCATCCGGTGCTTCGGAATCTTTAGTTATTGATGCTACCGAAGAATTTGTCAAAGACTATGCGTTTCCAGCGATTCAAGCTAACGCACTTTACGAAAACCGCTATCCCCTTTCGACGGCCCTCGCTCGCCCGCTGATTGCTAAATTGTTAGTAGAAGCGGCGGAAAAATACGGTGCAGATGCGATCGCCCACGGTTGCACCGGCAAAGGAAACGATCAGGTGCGGTTCGATGTGTCGATCGGCGCGCTCAACCCCAAGATTAAAATCTTAGCACCAGCGCGGGAGTGGAAAATGAGCCGCGAGGAAACGATCGCATACGGCGAGAAATGCGGTATTCCGTCGCCAGTGAAAAAGTCTTCGCCTTACAGTATCGATCGCAACTTATTAGGAATGGCAATTGAAGCCGGAATCCTCGAAGATCCTTGGGCGGAACCGCCAGAGGAAGTTTATTTGATGACAAAGGCGATCGAACAAACTCCCGACACACCCGAATACATAGAAATCGGTTTCGATTGCGGAAATCCTGTCACTTTAAACGGCAAAAATTTATCACCAGTCGCCTTAATTTCCCAGCTCAACGAAATAGTTGGAAACCACGGAGTCGGCCGAATCGACATGATTGAAAACCGCCTCGTCGGGATTAAATCGCGGGAAATTTACGAAACACCAGCGATTTTAGTTTTGATGCACGCGCACCGAGACTTAGAAAGTTTGACGCTGACAGCAGATGTGACGCGGTACAAGCGAGGCATCGAAGAAACCTACAGCCAAATGATTTACAACGGCCTGTGGTACAATCCTTTGAAAACCGCTTTAGACGCATTTATTCAGGACACGCAAAAGCGAGTAACTGGAACCGTGCGGCTCAAACTGTTCAAAGGAAATGCGACTATTGTCGGCCGCAAATCAGACAATTCTCTGTACAGTTTCGACTTAGCAACCTACGGCGCAGAGGACGAATTCGATCACAAAGCTGCCGAAGGATTTGTCTATGTTTGGGGACTACCAACCCGCATTTGGTCGGAGAAAAATAGAGGTTACAAATAGGAGGTAATTAGGGTTAAAAACCTGATGTTAAGCCAATACGGCTCAGTTAAGCTCGATCCCCCCTAGCCAAGGGCGGGCACGGGGAGTAGGGGTCGCACCGCCCCTACGAAGGGGGGGACAAGAAATTACTCAAAGTCAACCCCTACTCCCCAACAATCAGGGGGATTTAGGGGGATCTCGCCCGGAATAAATAGTTTTAACTGAACCTTATTGGATGTTCAGCCGCCGATTCGTGGAATTAAAGTAGGGTGTACATGGCGAACCTTATTTGCCGCAGTCGCCCAACCTGTGCCAATTACCTAAGTTCTGAGTTAGTAAGATACAGTAATAATTGGTAATTGGTAATTGGTTGTTTTCCTAATAATTTGTTAAATTGTCTTCAGACAAATTTAGCTTTGAGGCAGGGGTTTAAACCCCTGCCAAATTACTGTCAAGTCGAGATTTTCGCCTGATTTCTACCTTTCGATTACAGCCTCGGATCGACAGGTTCGCTCTCCATAGCTAAAACTCCGAAAACGCACTCGTGAACTTGTCTCAAAGGAGCACCCGCAACAAATCTCTCCAATGCTTCTACACCGAGAGCAAACTCTCGCAACGCCAAAGAACGCTTGCCGGAAAGTCCGCGCGATCGCAATTTTTCTAAATGTTCCGGCAAAGAATATTCCAGACCATAAATAATCCGCAAATACTCTTTACCGCGACATTTCACCGCAGGCTGTACGAGTCCTTTGCTATTTTTCACAATAAAATCCATTGGTTTAACAACCATTCCTTCACCTCCCGCCGCCGTCAGTTTTTCCCACCATTGAATCCCCGCCAATTGGCTGTCCAAATCGGCAAGTTCAACTATTTTGGATTCAGTAGCTAACAGGAATTCCGGGTCAGCTTTACAAATTTGTGAAATCTGTTCCATGTGCCAACAGTGATTTTTGTCAGTGTGAACAGTTCCCTCGGTTGCCAAGATGTGGAAAGGTGCTAATTTGAGGTCTGAGAGCGATTTCACTGGCCAGCAGTAGCGCTGGTAGGCATGAACATAGCGATCGGCTAGTTCGGCTCGCTCTTGATAGCTGGTTAGCAAAGAATTAATTTCAACTCCACGCTGGCTTGCCTGTTCTAAGTTCTTAATCGCCTCCGCAAACCCGTGACGAGATGCTGTTCCCACGGCGGCGTATTGTTCTTTCAATAAACCTTGAGCTTTGGCTGACCAAGGCATTAATTCGCAGTCCAAACACACCCAATCGGTTTGAAATTTCTCCCAAAAATTGCTAGCAGTGAGAGCGACATTTACCCGCGCTAAAAATTCTCTTTCTAAGCTAGAATTATCGAAAAAATGCCGTCCCGTGCGGGTGTAGCAAATGCCCATACTCTCGCTGAGAATGCCAAAGCGGCGTAAAGCTGCCGATGCGTCGCGGCAAACAATCACAACTGCACGGGAACCCATGTGCTTTTCTTCGCACACAACTGTCGATATGCCCTGCTGTTGGTAGTAGCTAAATGCTTCGGCTGGATGTTCTAAAAGTCCTGGTTCTTTGGAGGTAGCAGCGGGAGACATTGTGGGCGGCAAATAAATCAGCCATTTGGGATTGGCGGCAAACCGACTCATTACTTCTAGGGCTGCGATCGCATTTTCTTCTTTAATCGTAATGTTACTTTGCAGGCGAGTGGAAATAATGCGTTTTCCGAGTACGTCGCTAATGTCCAGTACGTCATCAAACTGCTGTTGGGCGGTTATATTCACTGCCGCCAAACCGCTATCGATCACGGGTGAACTCATGTCTCTATTGTTAAGTGGAGTTGGGCTGGATTGAAAGGCGATCGGTTTGGCAGGTTCGCAGTAAATTCTAGCAGCGGGAACGCTGACAAATTCTCTTTCGGGATACCGCAAAGCTGTTAGTTTGCCTCCGAAAACGCAGCCCGTGTCAATATCAACAGTATTGTTAAACCATTCTGTTTCGGGAACGGGGGTGTGTCCGTAAACAACTGCTGCCTGACCTCGATATTCTGCGGCCCAATTGTAGCGGACGGGCAAGCCGAATTCATCGATTTCGCCAGTTGTTTCTCCGTACAAGGCGAAATCTCGAATGCGGCGCGATGCGCGTCCCTGAAATTCAGCTTTCATCCCCGCGTGGGCGACGACTAATTTTCCGCCATCGAGGACGTAATGCCCAATCAAACTATCTAAAAATTGGCGAATTTCTCGTACTGCTGATTCGCGCAATTCATCGGGTAAAGTGGCAATTTCTGCTAAGGTTTGTTCGAGTCCGTGGTTGATTTTGACATTTTTGCCGTTGAGTTTTCGCAGCAGTTTGATGTCGTGATTTCCAGGTACGCATAAAGCTGTTTCTGCGAGTACCATGTTTCGCACAAGTTTGAGGGTGTCGAGAATGCGCGGGCCCCGATCGACCAAATCGCCCAAAAACACGGCTTTACGGCCCTCCGGGTGCGCGTAGGTGGGAAAATTCCCCAAATCGGATTCGCTGGATTTTTCGAGAATTTGATAGCCCAACTGTTGCAGCAATTGTTCCAATTCGTCGCAGCATCCGTGAACGTCGCCGATGATGTCAAAAGGGCCGCAGTCGCCTTTGCGATTGTTCCACAGCGGTTGTCTTTCGACTTCTACGGCGTCGATTTCCTCTGGGGAACGGAGGACGTAAACGTACCGAAATCCTTCGCGATCTAGAGATTTGAGCGATCGCTTTAAATTCTGAACGTGGCGGCGAATTACATGATTTCCGAAATTGCGATCGGGACGCTGTTGGTTGCGATCGGCACACAATTTCTCTGGTAAATCTAGCACAATAGCAACCAAAAAGCAATGATATTTTTGGGCTAATTCCAACAAAGGTTTGCGGCTTTCCGGCTGAACATTGGTGGCATCAATCACAGTTAGCTTACCTGCGGCCAGACGTTTAGCAGCGATTAAATGCAATACTTCAAAAGCATCAGCGGTGGCCGCTTGATTGTTTTCGTCGTCGGAAACCAGACCGCGGCAGTAATCCGAGGAAATGATTTCTGTAGGTAGGAAATGCTGCCGCGCCAAGGTGGATTTGCCGGAACCGGATGCACCAATTAGAACGACTAGGGATAGTTCTGGAATCGTGATTTTCATTGTTTAATAATATAGATTTTTTACTCGTTTACTCGTTACCAGGCTGTGCCTGGTAACGCAGATCCAGAGGCTCTGCCTCGAATTCTGATCGAACGAAAGCGAGGCAGAGCCTCTGGGCATCGGTTCCCAGGCACAGCCTGGGAACCAGTGAATATAGATTTTTTACTCGTTTACTCGTTACCAGGATATTCCTGGTAACGCAGATCCAGAGGCTCTGCCTCGAATTCTCATCGAACGAAAGCGAGGCAGAGCCTCTGGGCATCGGTTCCCAGGCACAGCCTGGGAACCAGTGAATAGATTTTACATCTCGAATATTGCCATTTGCGTAGGCGAACCTACTTCTAAATCTTCAGTTCCCACACAACGAAACTCTACCCCACAGCCAAACCGTTCGGCAACCCCTTTCGCCCAAGTTTGAAATTCTGCCCTTGTCCATTCAAAGCGGTGATCCCGGTGGCGAAATTTGCCCGCAGGCAACTTTTCAAACCGAACATTATATTCAACATTTGGAGTTGTGACGATCGCACTTTTGGGTCGGATAAATTCAAACAAAACCCGCTCAAAAGCCGCTAACCGTTCTAAATCCAGATGTTCGATCACTTCAATTACCGCCGCCGCATCAAAACCAGTCAAGCGGCTGTCCCGATAAATCAGCGAACTTTGAATTAGTTGAATCCGAGATTGTTTTGCGGGAGACAATCGATCGATTTGCAAACGTTCCCTGGCAATTTCCAAAGCCCGAAAGGACACATCGACGCCTGTAATTTGTTCGATCGAGCTTTCTTTCAAAAGCAGTTTCAGCAGTTTTCCCTCACCGCAGCCCAAATCTACCACTCGCTTAGCACCACTTTGCTTTAAAACCTGCGTCACAGCTTCCAAACGCTCTTGATTCAAGCTAATTCGCTGTTCTAAAACTTCCTCTTCTTGCTGATGAGAAACTTCGAGATACTCAGGGTCAATATTATCTTCTTCTGCTAACTGTGCCACAGCAATTCGCGTCAGACGGCGCTGGCGTTTCAGATAGCGGTTGGCAATTTGTTCGCGGGCGGGATGCGCGTTCAACCAACCTTCGCCGTGATGCAATAACTTCTCGATTTCATCATCGCCCACCCAATAATGTTTGTCGTCATCCAAGACGGGAATTAGCACGTAAAGATGGCTTAACAAATCCGCCAAACGAACTGTATTTTGCAGTTCCACAGAAAAGTAAGGACTCGCGCCCCAGTCGGGAAATTGCTCGTCAAGAATCAGGGGTTTTGCTGCGACTTGATAGCCCAGCGGCTCAAACATTTGCCGCAGGAACTTCTCGCCACCGCGACAGGGCAAAACCGACAGATTAACTGTCAAAGGAATAGCTGTTTCTGCGAGTTCTGGGCGGTCTTTGCAGCGACCGGATAGAGCTGTACTAAAGACTTTGGCGAGGGCGACAGACAGAAACGAAGAGGCAACGTAGGGGCGATCGTTCACGTATTGTTCGAGAGGGCGATCGCCCGATTTCGACTTGCCCCGCACCAAAGCAACCGGATCGACATCTAAGAGTAAAGCCGCCGTGCACCTTTCTGCATTTGCCTCTGGATAAAACACGCTGGCTTGCCCGAAAGTCATCGGAAAGGATTGATGGCGATCGGGATGTTTGTGCAGCAAATAACCTAAATCTGTAGCAGGTACGCGAGTTGTAGAGATGGTTAATAACATAATATTAGGAATTGGGCATCGGGCATCGGGCATTGGGCATGGGGCATCGGGCATGGGGCATCGGGCATTGGGCATTGGGCATTGGGCATTGGGCATCGGGCATTGGGCATTGGGCATTGGGCATTGGGCATTGGGCATTGGGCATTGGGCATTGGGCATCGGGCATTGGTAGTTCCTCACAAATAACACATAACAAATAACTACTCACTGTCGATAATTAATCCGTGTATCCGTGTCAAAATCAGTGTCGTGCTTTCTTTTTTTTTGCTGCTTCTCACTGAAATTTCTGTTTTTCCACACTTCCCAAATCCAACTTAGCCCCCAACTCTTCCTTAATCCGATTTAAAATAGAAAAATGTAGGTTGGGTTGAGGTCACGAACCCTACCTACTTCTTCCTTCTTCCTTCTTCCTTCTTCCTTCTTCCTTCTTCCTTCTTCCTTCTTCCTTCTTCCTTCGTCTCTCAAATCCAACTTAGCCCGCAACTCTTCCTTAATCC